>JAIETQ010000032.1 GCA_019744995.1 Amoebophilaceae bacterium | reverse complement strand
TGAGCTTTCTGCACTAGTTCCTGTTACAACTAAACTTTCTGGATTAAAGCTACCACACAGCGCACAATTGCGAGTTAAACCATGACTCAGCGCGGCAATGTTAAGTCCGCTTTCTTGTGTGCTCAGATTTACAATAGTTTGACCACTACCACCTTTTAAAACATAGGTAGCGGTAGTGCTTTCTCCCGATGCTATATTCAAACTGGTCGTGCCAAACAATTGACTACCATTTGGAAAGGTATGCAGATCAACAACCGTGCCATTACTTGGCGCACAGTTGCCAGCTCCGCTACAACTTGCCACAACCACCGCAAGCAGCAATAATGCTAGCCAGCGCAAGGATTGTAGGAATCGGTTTAGTGAAATTTGCATAATCAGACCTTTCTAAATTATATAAATACTCGTCGTCAATCCATCATTTACATCAACAAAAATTAACCATCAAAAACAATAAATTAAACTGCACTGATTGCATTATTAGCTCTGCTCGACCATATGCTTGAAACAACATAATCGCTATTATTAATTAACATCAGTTGAACATTAACGGCAACACCAGCAGGATATAGAAGTTGTCAAACGTCATCATTCCCTTTTAGAAATTGTATTGCGTACCAAAAGTTACTGCCATCAATGTCCCTGTTGTCGTATTACTAAATGGAATATACGCCGTATCTTCTAAGCGTAAATCCCAGTGTGGCGTTAGGGCAAATGAACCCCCAATACCGACCAAGGCTAAACCATAATTAGAGCCAATGCTGTTATCACACAAAATACAGTTACCACTATTAACTATAGTCCCACTCCAACTATTCATGCCATAACCAAGACCAGCACGACCGTATAAACTAAAAACCTCAGATAACGGCAAGGTTCCTTTTGCAGCTACATCCAGAATATTAGTCGCAGTGGTTACGCCAAACTCAGAACCCGCAAAAATGTTATAACCACCTTCTAATGCAAAATATGGATTAAATTTATAACCCGCATTGAGATTGCCCGTCCATTCGCCAGTTGGCAAATTATAGAGTTTAGCAATTCCACTATTCAGGTTAATATACACGGGGTTATTATCCTCAGCGATGACGGTTCCAAAACTTCCCGCACAAATTGCAACTAAAAGTAATTTACGATATAATGCATTCATTTTATAGTTTCTTTCAAAAATAAATTATGGAGCTAACATAAGAAGCAACAACGGCAACAACATGACATACGTCACGACGTTGAAGATTAAAATTTAATATGATTTTCTGAGTATAGATATACGTATTGGTGGGATTGTATAGCAGGAATGACTTTCAAACAATCCCCATTTTAGGGGATATTCGATAAATTTTAAATTATATCAAATTGATATAAAAACAGGCAATGAAGTAATTTCATAGAAGGTTTGAAAAACGTTGGATAATCTAACATAATTCATAAAAAAGCGCACATTACTATCTTAATAATGGCGATATTCTGTATCCCACTGACATTGGAGAAATAAGGAATTATAATGATAGATTTATGCGTGGATTATTCGTTAAGAACCAGCATACTGGAATAGGAAGAGAAGTCTTTAGCCATTAAAACATTAAGCTAAAAATTATTATTTATTAAAACTTTGGGCAACTCGAGCCTGCAAAATACTTTAACTATATTGCAAAATCCAGTTAGAGAGTTTTTCCTCGAGAATTACTACCGATGGACACCATAATGACTCAGGAATCGAAAATGGGAACCCATAAGACAACGCAGTTTCTACCAGTAACTTCGTGTTTACTTCGGGAAGAGAAAATTTGACGCATAATTGATGTTTAATTATTGTCGCAACTGTATCACGTTTTATTTCAAGAATTTCACCAATTTTTTCCTGTGTCATGCCACAGGTTAATAAAAAAAGAACCTCATCTTCACGTTTTGATAATTTCAGCTTGGACATATTCACGACGAATTTTTTCTGTTCCAAAATATTTTGAATATACTCATGATAGCCAGCCAGCCGATAATCAAACGCAACACTTTGAATGGCTATTACAATGCCACTCGCGTTAAAAACTGGAATATAAGTTACTAAATAGCTCTGAATTCCTTTATCATACGGTAAACTATCGATGAAACTAGCTGGCTGTCCAGTTTTAAACACATATTGCTGAATTCGAAAAATCTTGCGCGCATAATGATGAATCGCCGTTGCCGTTTTAGGAGTGTAGCGCTTGCCAAAATACCAAATTGCCAAGTCTAAACGTGAATAATATTTATAAGAGGTACCAATTGTTTCATCCCAATGAGTTAAGCCAACCGAATGTGCGGTTTTATTAGTTGCCATAACTGTTTCATAACGAAAATCCATAATGAAGGCATACATAGGAGCTGCAATACAAGTTTTGAAATAAGCTCCAACCACATCCTGAATGTATTGATCAGCATCTTGATGATTGAATTGAACAACTCCACTGGCGTTGTCATTTAACCATTGACACTCATTTAGATGGTAGATCTGTGAATAACCTCCTGCTGAATTAGGCAAAAATACCGCTGGAGACAATTGCTCAAAACACTCCAACCTCAATTTAGATAGTGCGGCAACCAGCTTTACGCACCTTTTATCAATCCAAAGCTGCAACTCATGAAAATGC
>JAIETQ010000072.1 GCA_019744995.1 Amoebophilaceae bacterium | reverse complement strand
AAGTGGTATGGATTATGCTCAACCTGTGGCTAAAGGGATAGATACCCGACCTCCTGTTTCTAGGGCAGCTAAGTTTTCGGTGCTATGTTTTTGTTTGGGTAGCTTGTCTATTGTCTTATTAGATGCCATTAAATGGTTACGTCCATCGTGGGAAGTCAATGGGGTAACCGTATATCTTCCAAGTGGGTCGATTCTTCCCTTGGTTATGTTGTCTGCGGCGGCCTTAATCATGTTATTTTGTCGCATTTCACCAGCAGCTGTGACACAGGGAAAGGCATTTACGGCGGGTATTCAGGGCATGTTCTCTTTGCTAGGCATTGCTTGGTTGAGTAGTACATTTGTAGAGGGTAATCAATCTATATTGCTGGAAGGTATGGCTAATCATCTTTCTGCTCCTTGGCAGTTTGCTATTGTTTTGTTGCTTATGTCTGCGATTATGGGGAGTTCTGCTGCTACGGTAAAAGCTATCTTTCCCTTAGGCATAGCATTGGGTATTGCGCCTAAAGTATTACTGGCTTCGGTTGCAGCGGTCAATGGGGTATTTATTATACCCATTTATCCTACGATCTTGTCTGCCATGAACTTAGATACTACAGGCACAACGCGTATTGGTAAGTATTTTTTTAACCATAGTTTTATGCTGCCCGGTTTAATCACTATTATTGGAGCAGTGGGTATTGCCTTTTTGTTGATCCATTTCTTTTTTTAGTTTATCCTTATGATTACCATTGGATGGTGCTTACTTATTGTAATACTGATTACAGGATCTCGACTGAGGGGTGTTTCTATAGGTTTGTTGAGTGGATTAGGGCTTGCTTTTTTGACTTTTTCTAGATTGGTACGACCGGTTGCTCCGCCTAATGATTTGATCATCTTACAGGCTGCTTGGATGATTTTTATGGCTACCTTAGAAGCGGTTCATTTTTTTTACGGGTTAGGGAAAGTACTAAAAGCCTTAGTTGCTAGTTCTAGTAAACTGGCTCCTTTTTTTTCGCTGATTTTAAGCTATGGCTTAGCCTTTTGTACAGGAGATAAAAAGTGGATCTATGCCATCGTGCCTACATTGGTTAAGTTAGGTAAGGTGCGCAATAAAAGCCCTATGCAATTATTTATCCCTATGCATATAGGGGCACATATGGCCTTATTAGCCAGTCCGCTATCTATGTCTGGGATGTTGCTGTTGGTAGTGGCTGGCCAACATGGATGGTCGCCTGCTATGTTAATAGGTAGGATCGTTGCGATTACCTTAACTATAACCTGTATCAGTAGCCTCTTACTCCACGCAGTGCCCTATACTTGCTTTACCAAATTAGATATTTGGCTAGAAAGTCACTATGAAGCCAATAATCTGACGGATGTACTGCCTAAATCAAAAGCAAGGCACCCTATGGTGTATCTTTTTTTAGGGTTGCTTTTAGGGCTAACGGCCTCTATATTTTTCTATCCAACAAGTAATCTATTAACCTGTTGGATAGCTTCCGAAGTAATGGCATCGGTTCGAATACCTATATTTTTTACGTTGATATTGCTTGCTGTTGCTGCCATAGTGATGTTATCTTTGCGGGTAAAACCTGTTGATATCATAAAATCTCATAGATTTAAGTTGAATATTCAACATTTTTTTATTTTTCTTGGATTAACTTGGTTATTAGAAACACTCATTAACCATGATAAGGCTTATCTGTTAGAAAAGCTCAATGGTTTTTCTATCTATAAGTATAGGGAATATGGTTACTATCTCATCGTATGCTTTTATATGCTTACCATTGAAGTTCCTATACTTATTTGGTTGGTGGTTCCGCTGCTTGCAGGGGTGCATGTTTCGATGAATCACTTGATTGTATGTTTCGTTGCTTTACAGTGTTGCTCTGGACTGGTCACTTGCTGGTTGAGCAAGCGCAAAACTATAAAGAGGCGAGATTGAGTTTCTTTCTATACCCGGTATGTTTCCATTGTTTCCGGATTTCTAGCAGTATTCAAAACAGCTCTGATAATTATGATTTTATCATCCTTATTTACAGTAAAATGTATAAGATAGGGGTATTTTTTTAACGGTAAGCATCGTACTTCATCATAGCGTACTTGAAACTTTCTTCCTAATCCTAGTTGTTGTTGATTATACCAGTTGATACCATCTTGGATATCGTCTTGTGCTGCTAATTCTATTTTGATTAAGAAAGCTATTAACTAAACTTAAAATTATCCTGAACTTTTTCCCAGTCCATTAGTTTCTCTAAATTTTGGTTAGACATTCTAATACGTTCTCGTACAATAATTTTATGTATTTCAGCCACATCTATTGTTTGTGCTATTTCAAAATTTAGCTCTTTAGCTAGTTTTAAAAAAAATGGGTTTGACGAAATACTCTATATGCTTCCATTGCTTCCTTTTCTGCTTCAGTAGCTAAGGTGCCCTGCTTAATTTTGCGTGCCATCTCTTTTAATCCACAAGGGATAGCAGCGACTTCCAGGAAGCGCTGTAAATTATCTTGAATAGCCTGCTGTTCATAATCTAAGATAAAGGAGGGGTATTTAAATTTACTGCCAAACATATGATTACTCCGCATCATATCTTCTATTAAAACCAAAGGGCGGGGGGCCCAGGATACAGTGGGGGGTGTATTGTATGAGTGGCGTTGTGGGACGGCTGGGTGGGT
>JAIETQ010000089.1 GCA_019744995.1 Amoebophilaceae bacterium | reverse complement strand
TATCAATGTGGCAATTTGCAGAATAATGCAAAATCATGTAATCCTGAATATGATAAATTAATTGCCCAAGCACAAGCTAGCCAAGATCCAGATCAACGGGTTAAATTAATTCGTCAAGCCTTACAATTGGTACAAAATGATTATGCCATAATCCCACTCTATCAATATACCTATACCCGCTTAGTTAGTCCACTGGTCAAAAATTATGACATCGATGCCAATCACCTCGATCACGTCATGAGCAAATGGTATAAATTTTAATGATTTTATTTAGAAAGCTAACTATGTTTAAGTATAAACCGCTAATAATTTTTATCATGGCACTCAGTACATTATCGTTAAGTGCATGCTCCAAGAAAGATGCAGCAACTAGCGCCACGAATAAAAACCAAAACTTAATTACGGTTGATAACGGTGAAGATCCGCCGAGCTTAGATACCGCGATTGCTCAAGATACCACTAGCGCTCGAGTTCTCTATGATTTATTTGAAGGCTTAACTTCATTTGACCAAAGTCTCAAAGTAATTCCTGGACTCGCTGAAAAATGGGATATTTCTCCCGATGGTAAAATCTACACTTTTCATCTTCGTCAGGGTTTAAAATTTTCCGACGGTAGCCCAATTACGGCGGATGATGTCGTGTTTTCATGGCAACGTTTGGCTGATCCTAAGGTCGCGTCACCCTATAATAATTTAACCGCCAATATTGTTAATGGCAGCGCAATTATTGCTGGAAAATTATCGCCTACCCAACTTGGCGTAAAAGCCTTGGACGCTAACACCGTGCAAATTAGCTTGAATCACCCCGATGCGGCATTTCTCCAAATTTGCACCATGCCCAACGCCGCAACGGTATCCAAAGCCAATCTGCTTAAATTTGGCCAAGCGTGGACTAATCCTAAAAACATGGTTACCTCGGGTGCCTATAAAATTAAAGATTGGGTAATTAAAGGCAATTTAATGCTAACTAAAAACCCTAATTATTACGATGCTAAAAATGTCAGCGTTGCCAATGTCAACTTCTTACCAATTATTGATTATAATGCGTCCTTCAATCGTTATAAAACTGGCGAAATTGACGTAACCTACAGTTTACCTGTTGATCAATACAAAGCGATTAAACAACAATACCCCGATCAAGCCCAGACTGTTAGCATGGACTCACTCTACTATTATGACTTTAATATGAATCTAGCCAAATTCAAAGACAATCCGCAACTTCGCCAAGCATTGTCAATGGCTGTTGATCGCAATGCGATTGTTAAAGATGTACTTGGTCAAGATCAAGTGCCAATCTATGGTTATGTAACCGCTAGTATTGAAGCTGGACAATTTGCCGATGTTAAGTACGCCTGGGAAAGCTGGCCACGCGCTCAACAAATTGCCAAGGCTCAAGAACTCTTTAAGGCTGCTGGCTATGGACCCAATCATCCATTAGAACTGAGCATTAGTTATAACACCATGGATTTACATAAAAAGAATGCTTTAGCCGTGGCATCAATGTGGCAACAAGTTTTTGGTGCAAATAGTATCAAAACTACCGCCTCAAATCAGGAATGGAAAACCTTTATTCAAGCCCGTAATAAAGGCGACTATGAGATCGCTCGTGATGCGTGGAGTGCCGATTATGATAGCGTTGACACCTACACTAATTTATTTTTGTGTGGTAATCCACTGAATAAATCGAAATACTGTAACCCTGCTTATGATAAATTAATTTTGCAAGCCCAAAACACTCAAGATGCACAGCAGCGTATCCAATTAATCAAGCAAGCACTGCAAATTGCTGAAAATGATTATGCAATAATTCCGCTCTATCAGTATACTTACTACCGCTTGGTAAATCCACGCGTAAAAGGTTATACTATGACCAACAATCATCTTGATCATGTCATGAGCAAATGGTATAAACTAGACTAAAGGAGTATTCGATGTTAAAATTTGCAGTTAAACGGATCTTAGTTTCGATCCCAACCTTGCTAGCGATAATCTCGCTGGTGTTCTTTCTGGTACACATTACCCCAGGTAATCCATTTGATGGCGAACGCGCTTTGTCACCCGAGGCACTTAAATCCTTAATGGCACAATACCGTTTAGATTTACCCCTCTGGCAACAATACTTACTCTACCTTGATGATTTAATTCATGGTAGTTTTGGTATTTCGATGAAATATCTCGGACAACCGATTAATAGCTTATTATTCCCCGATAATATGGGTGGCTTTTGGGTAACCTTACGCCTCAGTATTTATACGATGCTAATTGCCGTCCCATTTGGGATAATTGTAGGCGCGTATGCGGGTTTACACAAAAATTCATGGTTTGATAAACTGGTGGTATCCAGTAATATCTTTTTTACCGCCGTACCAACCATGGTAACAGGTCCACTATTTGTCTTAATTTTGGCTGTAACTTTACAACTCTTTCCAGCTGGTGGTTGGGGTGATGGCGATTTCGCGCATTTATTTTTACCTGTGCTGGTTTTGGTGTTAGCTTACTCGCCAACCATAGCCTTTGTAACACGCGGTAGCATTATTGATGTGCTAAATTCTAACTACATCCGTACCGCACGCGCCAAAGGTTTGCCAACCAAAAAAATCCTCTTTAAGCATGCCATTAAACCTGCAATTTTACCCGTAATTTCATTACTCGGTCCAATGTTCGCAGGGATTTTGGTAGGTGCGGTTGTTACCGAGCAAATTTTCACCTTACCTGGACTTGGGGTTTTAACCACCAATG
>JAIETQ010000041.1 GCA_019744995.1 Amoebophilaceae bacterium | reverse complement strand
TTATCCACAATTATTGGAAAGCAAAATTATATTAGATAATCTCATTTTGTCGGTGAATCAGGCGCGCTTGCAGCAAGCAATTAGCCTGGTTAACTTGTACCAAGATTTAGCTGGTGGCTACAAATACCACCAAAGCGAATCAACTTCTCAACTTACTTCGGATTAATTCAATGAAATTTCTTTCTTTTCGTTATGTTAAGCGTCAGATAACTTTTGCCAATAGTGTGATTTTTGTCGGTGCGATTACAGCCTTACTGTATATTTTTTCTTATTGTTTTCCGGTTACTGACAATGCGTTTGTGGCGAATAATATTCGTCCAGTTGCGGCGTTAGTTAAGGGCTATGTTACTAATGTTTATGTGAAAAATGGTGATTATGTTAAAAAAGGGCAAAAATTGTTTAGTGTCTTTGATAAGCCTTATTTATATGCAGTTGAGCAAGATACGGCTAATTTGGCTGCGGCTAAATCGAAGTTACTTTCATTGCAAAAAACCTTGGAGCGCGATCAACAAGTAAGTAAAAATTTACAAGACACCTATACGCGTCTGGCACAGGACGATGATAAATATCAACAAGCTTATAAAATTAATGCAGTCTCATTGATGACGTTCCAAAACTCACAGCAAGAAACCAAGGCTGCCGCGGCGAGTTTAGCCGCGAGTAAAAAGCAAATTGAAATTGATCAAGCTAATTTAACTACACAAGAAAATGAAATTTTAGCTTTGAGTGCGAAACTTAAAAATTCGCAGGTTGATTTGGATTTGACTCATGTGTATGCCGAAAATGATGGGATTATTCAGAATTTTTATTTAAGCTTAGGCACGCCAGTGAATGTTAATCAGCCACTATTTTCTTTTGTGGATAATGATGAAGTTTATTTCCAAGCCAATTTTAATGAAACTGACTTACGTAATGTGCATAAAGGCTCTAAAGTTTTAATTTTCCCACGCACCTATCTGGGGCAAAAGATGTTTCATGGTGTGGTAGTCTCGGATTACTGGGGCGCGAATCGTCAATTAACCGATACTCGTTCACAAATGCAAATGGTGCAGAATGAAAATCAGTGGGTATTACTACCGCAACGGTTGCCTGTACAAATTAAGGTGATAGACTTAGATCCCAAATATCCATTACGCGTTGGCACCAGTGCTTATGTGTATATTAAAAGTGAGTGAGTTTAACTATTGATGATTAGTCTTAAATTCAAACTCTGGTTAGAGCGCGTTGATCCATATTATACGCAACGAATTATTTTGCGTAAAGGTCTTTATCTGGCAGTCTGGTTAACGGCGATTAATTGGATTGCACGCCCTGATGTTTTTGCGGCTTATGCAGCAACACCAATGTTGTTGGCGGGTATTTATGAAGCGCAAAGCTTTGTTAGCTTTCGTGAAAAAGAGCAAGCATTAGTATTTGCTTTTATAGCGGGTGGTATTGGTTGTGTGACGTTTTATTTGCTTTTCCCATTTAAAATTTCTTTGATGTTTTTTGCATTAGCTCATTTTGCAACACTCTATTTTGTCTGTGAGCGCTATTTTCCTAAATTTAAACCCTTTATTTTGCAAACTATCGTAGTTAGCGCGCTAAATATGGCAACTTTACCTGCAGGAAATCTGCAAGTTGCCATTGATATGTTTTTTTGTGTGATGCTGGGTTTGTTTGTTACCTTTCTAGCCTTTAAATTTCACCCAAACTTGTATGCTAGGGTTTGGCAGCGCAGCTTTACCCACTATTTGTCGAGTGTAAGTGCAGAAATTGGACACGCGATTAATAAATTAGATACTCATTCTTTTGCAGAAGGCGCACGGCATTTGAATATTATTCGCGCCTATCGCCGCCTATTGCCGCATAACGTTCTACGGAATGTCACCAAAACTACAATTTGTATTCGTAATATTCAGTTTGCCTTAAATCATATTTATCTCAAAGACAAAGATGTGCTATTTTGGTCTGAATTTCAACATCAGCTAGCTGAATTTCACTTGGCTGTTTCCACGCAAACCCCATGTTTTATGTTAGCAACAAATAATTATGCCCCAGAATTTACTCAGGATTATGTGATTAGTAATTTGAATAAGTCGATCCTCAATTGGAATAAAATATGCGCCTTAGTTTAAAACAGAAGCTCTCTTACGCGCGCTTTGGACAAATATCCTTTGTCTTTGTTGTTGGTTTAGGCCTGTATTTGTTTACTACGATTCCTCATAATTGGTGGATATTTCTAACCGTTATGATGATGAGTGCTGCAATGGAACCAGGGCTAATTGTTAAAAAATCGATTAATCGTGGTAAGGGCACTCTGATTGGCATCATCTTATTCTTACCTTTAATCTATCTGATGCATTTGAATTATCGCGTAATTCCGTTGGTGTTTATCTTACTTGGGCTTGGTATTTCGTTACCGAATGCACGGCGCTATGACATTAGCGTGGTATTTATGACCATTATGGTATTTACTTTGACCGCTTATACCTTTACAACTCCACTGCTCGAAGGGCCTTTTGAAATGACGCTAAATCGTGGTGTGTGTACCGTAATTGGAATTATTATTTGTTTGTCTGGTGATTATTTTCTGTTTGGACGCTTTAATTATTCGCGGAAAGTATATTTTTTATTACAACATGAAGTTTGTCGAATGCTGGAGAGTAAACTGAATAAAATTTGTAGTGCAGGTGAGACTGGGTTAAATCCTTTGTTATTAGTTGAAGATTTACGTGATAGTTTTAACCAGAGTTATTCCAGTATTGCGACTAGTGCTGAGAGTATTCGCAGTAGTTTGACCAATAGTA
>JAIETQ010000053.1 GCA_019744995.1 Amoebophilaceae bacterium | reverse complement strand
AATAATGGCAAAATGGAAGGAACAAGGTTCTATATGGTGTACTTAAAACAGTATAATGTTAAAGATATAGTTATCCAGGATCATACCGATAAATTTTTGAGTAATGCCAAAACTAATTATTTGTTAGCAAGAATAGATCCAAACAAAGATGCACCTGATTTGGGAGCTGAGACTAATTACTATACCTCAAAAGCACAAACTGCTTTGACTTTTGAGCCATTTTATTCTAATTTACAGTTTGTTGATGTTGCGGTTGATTATTTTAATACGCGACAGTGGGTTATTATTAGCCGGAGTAAGCTTGATGAAGCGAAAAGATGGTGTGGTCAAAATATTACAATTTTACCAGATCAAAGTTTTACTTGTGTCTCTAAAGAATATCTGCTAGCAAGTGTTGGTATCAAGGCACGTTATGTTAATCCTGAGCCACCAGTTCTACCTGTATCGATTAGCGTTAGCGAAAAAAGTGGCACTAGTTACAGAAACTCCTTACAATCTGTTGGCGTTGGGTATTTTGGTTTGCTTAATTTAGAAATGAAAAACACAACAAATACTTCACTGCAAAGTATGCGATTTGACATGTTGGGAAGTACAGCTAATTTTTCAGTTGATGATACTCGTACCACGTGCAAATTGGATGGTTCACAAAAGCTTGCTGCTGGTGAAGCTTGTGACTATGTTATTAAATACTTGCCAACGACGGCTGAATCTGGTTTGATAAACCTTCGTGCTGCAGCAACGAATTCTGCAGGTGTTCGAGGTGAAACTTCAACTAATATTAGTTATTCATCTTATTAAAGTCCTGAAAATTATACAGATTTTAATTTAATATTTCATTAACCCAGCATTGTGAATAGTTTTGTCTTTTTGGTGGGGTATTCAAAATTTCTCGATTGCATCGATTACTTAAATTTTGGTTATTACTCTGTTAAAACCTTGCAAGATCATAATGCTGTGTGGTATTTTACTATTCACAAATGAGCCAAGATTGCCATAATTACCGAAATTATCTATGGTAAAGCGGCGTGGAATTTACGGAAAAAGATTAAAGTTTGAAAATTAAAAATGAATAAACTAAAAGAATTGTTTACAAAAAATTTGGAATTTATCAATATAAATTTAAGAGAACATGATTACACCACGGGTTTACTTAAGTTATATATATTTGCTGACTTTGCTAAAAATAAATCTTTGTTACAAGCATTTGAAGATTCTAGAGTTATCTTAATAACAGAAATAAGTAATATGAAACAATTAGATGTGTTATTAAATACGTTGGACTTAACAATAGAAGATCTTACTAATTACGTATAAATTTATTCGTAACTGAAAATTAATTTAATGACTATATAATAAAAGCAATCTAATGTGCTGATGCAAATATTTCAATGAGTTAGTATGAAAAATTGCTTAATAGGATATTTTTGTCCAATCTATAATTTTATATACACCATCACTGTTATCATGGTCTAGTTTTATAATAAAAGGTTTAGATAGTTGTGATGGGATATCAATATTTTGAATAATGTACTTTCTACCTAAGGTGTTAACTAAGAAATTTATCGAATGATGTTCAAAACCAAATTTTTTACAAATATTACTAATGGTTTTTGAAACGCTACCACGATCAATTTTCAACATTTCTGAAATTTCAATTTGTGTGTGATTGATTGCGGAGAGAAACAAAATTTCTTGTTGCCGTCTAGTTAACTTGGATAAATCATAGATTTGATTCCCTATTTCATTGTTTGTAGATTCAAAAAGCCCCCAAATAAGATTTGTTACATCAAATGAACGCAGAGTTACGCCACAAATATTTCCATTATAATCAAATAGTGGATCATAGCGTGAATGCATGCTACCAATGACACCCCGAAACTTCTCAAAAATAATCATTGCGCAACAGCGTTTGGTTTCTAAACATTCCTTGATCATTTTTTCATGAAATAATACGTAATCTTTAATTTCATCAAGATAAGCTACATTTGATGGTAGTCCACCATAATTATATTCTTCGGTTTTAATTTTAAATAGTTTGGCAATCGCTGAAGATGCAAATTTTAAGCGCGAGTCAGTATCATAAATGCTTAATAAAATATTCATTTCTTGATATTTAATATAATGTGTCTCAATGATATAGTCTAGATACTCGGCTGGACTTAGTTGTGCGAGAAGTTGAGCAATTTTATTAATGATCTGATTTCCTTTTTGGCGGTTAGTCAACAGTTCTTAAGATAAAAGAGTTTGCTATTATAATTCAAATCTGGCTATAGATTGATTTTAAAGTCTTGAGTTGATCTCTTGCACAATCTAGGGACAAAAAAAATAGTTTAGACCATTTAAAATTATATTTTAGTTATGTAAGATACCTAAAAAAGCCTGAGACTATTTTATCAGAAGAAATACAATTTACAATTTTAGTTTTAATACGACGAGTTTTTAATAAAAATTTCAAAACAAGTCGCTTATTCAGTTTTATTATGGGCTCTAAATCCATTATTACACATGCTTGAACATATTTGTTCAATATTGTAGATCATTTTTTGCATACATGTTATTCAAATTTATCACTTTATAAGTTTGACGATTTATCTCATAATGGTGTCATGAGTTCTGTATTTAATTATTGATGTTGTCATTTAGATAATTAAATGGTAAAAGAGGACGTAAATTTAAAAATAAAACGAGGTAGTTTATGAAAATAGTTAGAGTAATAAGTTTAATTTTAATTTCGCTATTTGTGGTTACATTAACTGGGTGTAATAGTGGTGCATCGATAGCTAATAATGATGCCAATGGAAATA
>JAIETQ010000013.1 GCA_019744995.1 Amoebophilaceae bacterium | reverse complement strand
GGCTCAAGGCAGCACCGCTAAAACGGATGGAACCATGAAAGTTGTTGGTGATGCAATGAAAATGGTTGGCGATGTTATGGATTTTACTAGTGCCTTCTCCCAAGCCTGCAGTCCTGAAGATAGTCAAAAAATGATCCAAGTTGGTAAGCATCATTGTTTATTTGACTATGGCGGAGTTCCTGGACCAGAAACGAATCAATGGGTGCTTTATAGTTATGGCGATAAAGAGCGCTGGGATCTGCAACATTGCGGAAGTCAAATGACATTCTGGGGTTCAACCACAGCCTGTCCTGTTGGCTACGCAAATGAACTTAATTGCAAAAATAAAATTGAATGTTTATTTGATCCAAGCCAATGTGAGTCAGATTATTGTTATCGCCAACACTTAGGTGGCGCTGGTGGTCAGGCGTGTGGAGGAATAACTGGTGGTAATAATGTAATTTGGAAGGGCAATGTTAATTGCTGTTTTACTTCTACCATCTCAAAAATTATTACAAAGGCGGCTTTTGAACAACACGTTGGTGGCAGACCTAGCTTATTAAATATTAGAAATAATGTTGCTATATACAAAGGTCTTGAAGTTTGTACGGTTCAAGATCTTGCTACGGGTTTATGTAATCCAACTAATGATGGCATTCAAACTTACAACACATTCCAGGCGATGTGCGAACGTGGAATTACTATAAGTGAAATGCAAGCGATTGATTTTGCACGAGTTGACTTTTCTGAGTTCTATGAAGAAGCTAATCGTGGCATAAATTCAAGTAATTATAATTCTAGCGCCCAAACTAACGTTAATCAACAAAATAGAGTTACTGATGGTATTGAGCAAAAAAAACAAGATGCAAATCAAGTGCAATCTACCCAACAACTACAGGGGCGTAATTATTTTTCATTTTAGGATTAAAAGTGAATATTAAGGTGTTGGAACAGCTGAAAGCAATTTATGGTGAGTTATGTATTATTTGCCAAACCAATTTAGCTACTGAGCTTTATTTTATTATTCCACAGGTTAACCTTAAGCATGCAAGAAAACTCAATAAACGAGGAAACAGATCCAAACGAATAATGCGGCCAGTAGTTGCAAATAATAGCTTGGATAATTTATTACCTGTTTGTCAAAGTTGTAAAATTAAAGATCAGAGAAGTATTTATTTATCCATTTCACAAGGGGAGCTAATGCGGATTGATGCGTTACGCGCGCAACAAGGTTTTACTTTAATTCATTCATGTAGCTGTCAACGTGAGTTGCACAGACTAATTTCAAATAATCAAAAAGAGGTTTAAAAAATGCTAGTTAAAATCAATCATTTAAAAAAAATTGAGCTTCAGGTAGATCCTGAAATCCCAGAAAAAATAAAAAAGCTAAACGCAAAAGCAACAGAGTTGGGGTATAGCTTAGACTTATCAACACCAACAAGTAAGTTTTTAGCCAAGGAAATAACTAAGCTTGATGAACAGCTTACTAAAGAACTAGAGTCTCAAACTCAATTAAACCATTAAGGTATTTAATATGAATAAAACATTACTATTGGCATTGCTTTCAATTTCAGCGAGCGCTTTTGCTGCAAGTGCGATTAACTCTGGGACAACTTACGATGTTGGCTTTAGCCCCGATGGTACCAGTTTACCATTAGTGCTAAAGAGCATTAATTCAGCTCAAAAATCAATTCATGTAGCGGCATACAGCTTTACATCAAAGCCTATTTCACAGGCTTTATTGGCTGCATCCAAACGTGGGGTTGATGTGAAAATAGTAGCCGATGAAAAATCAAACTCAGGTAAATATAGTGCAACAACGTTTTTAGCCAACAATGGTGTAACCGTTAAATTAGATAATCATTACGCAATCATGCATAATAAATTTATCATTATTGATGGCGTCAATATTGAGACTGGGTCATTTAATTATAGTGCCGCGGCTGTTGATAAAAATGCAGAAAATGTTTTAGTTCTATGGAATGTACCCAAAATAGCTCAAGCCTATGAAACTCAATGGAGTAAATTATGGAATGAGTCATATTCATTAAAAAGTAACTACTAAAATTTAAGAGGAATAGTGATGAAAACCGCTGAATTATTGCGTGCTATATTAAATGATGGCACAGTTCTTAAAGAAATTAAAAAATCCATTGATGAGTATTCCACGAATATAAAATCAATGGACCAATTAAAGCGTGATAGCAAAGAAATTGAAGTCTTTGTCAAAGAAACGTATGGACTACCGTCTACTATTTTCAAGAAAATTGTCAAAGCTAGTTTAACGGTAAATGACACAGTTGATGAGGTAGTCGATGAATTACAATTAATTAACGAAATTGCCAGAAAAGCAGATTAAGGTGATGGAAATAAGTGGCTAATTTTAAAACTCATGTCGTAGTTGCTGGTGTGGTTGGGGCCGGTACAGCTTACGTTATGATTACATCAGGTGTAATTAATTTTTCTACAGGAATTGAAATTACATTTTTAACTATGCTTGGTGGTTTATTGCCTGACGTTGACGCGGGTAATTCCAGGATTAATCGCATGGTTTTTGTTTGGTTAATTTGTTTATTGGAGGGCATTTATTTAATTACAGAACTGCATACATTAAGCACTAAAACTGCGTATGGAGCTGCAATAATCGCAGGTGGGATTGTATTAGCTCGAGTAGGGTTTAATAATTTTACAGTTCATCGCGGGATTTATCATTCAATCCCTGTAGCCATAGCATCGGCGTGTTTAATTGGTTTAATTTTACATGATAATTTTGTAATCATTCATTATTTTACTGTAGTTATTATGAGGGAAAAATTTTTTAAATATTTTCATTTGTTCGAAAGAATCCATAACGTTTTAAATTTTTGAATTTATTGTTAACATTTC
>JAIETQ010000065.1 GCA_019744995.1 Amoebophilaceae bacterium | reverse complement strand
TGAATTAACAACAAACATTATCTGGTCGGCAATACATTGACCAAAAGTTTATTTTGTAACTAAATAATCTTATTTTTCTTAATCCAGAATCACACTAATGCAAATCAATAAATCCAAAATGTATCTATTTTCAAAGGAATGAATTAATTGAAAAAAACGTCCTGTTTTATGTTCTTGGCTACCATCTGTACGTGGTTGTTATTAACCGCGTGCGTAGGGCAAGGTGAGTCACTGAGTCAAAAGACCATAAGTAATACGACTAATCAGCAAAATGTGTTAAGCACGCAACAATTAAAGTCAAGCGATGTGGAGTGGTTGATTGATAATGAAAGTCGCATTAGCTCAATTCATGATATGAGTTGGCATTTGGTTACATTAAAATTAATTGAATCAAGTGCTGATGGTGGTAGTGTTCCTGTCATTGGCTTAAGTGCCTCAATCAAATCTAATCATACTCGTCAAGCAGTATCCAAATTCGTGATGTAAATTGTTCCACCGCGCGCCTTAAAAATGCAGGTGATAGCTGTAGTGCGCAATTTAAACTCTCATATAATCTCAATACTGGAACCGATGATGCGTTTATGCCGTTCAAAATCTATTCGCAAAATAGTCAAAATTTACCAAGTACATTATCGCTAGTGGCTGCGCTGTCTCCTTCAAAAGAGTTGGTTAATTTACGCTGGGTTAATGCGGTTGAATTCGGTTATAATTATTATTATTCAGCAGCCATTCAGGCTAATCCAAAAGATTTTGCAGTATTAAAAGTGGAAAATGGTGGCTCTTTGCCAGTAATGATAAACGATGTTACGATTCCTGCTAACCCTCACTTTCAATTAATTCACCGCAATGAGATGAACTATGATCCTATCTATGGATACACTGCAGAGTGCTCCTCTCAAGCAGACTTCACGCGAAATAGAGTTAATGTTTTAGCTACACTTAATGCACTGTGCCTGGTTGTTTATAAAATAGATCATCTAGATACGGTAGAATCAACCATGGTAAATGTTAAAACTAGTGCCAATAAAAATTATACTTTCCCCTATGGCGGCAATCCATTTACCGTAAGAACTACCACGGCACTTACGCCATCTGCTAAAATAAATTGGCAAGAGATCACGGTGGGGAATTTAGCTGCAGATGAGACGTGGAGTTCATTTGCTTATGGTAACGGTCATTATGTAGTTCTAAGTAATAATCATAGGAATCAAATTGACAAAAATAAATCGTCTTATTCATTGACAACCTCAAGTGATGGTCTTAATTGGACTTCGGGAGTCTTACCCAAGAATATTCGTGCCATCGAGATGGCTTTTGGGAATGGGGTTTTTGTGGCAATAGGGGCTAATGATAGTACTACGGATGAATATGGGCAAAATAATGTAGCTCTTAGTTCACCAGATGGAGTTAATTGGACGGTGCAAAAATTACCCGTCAAAAAATTTTGGTACTCTGTAACGTATGGTAATGGTAAATTCGTTGCGGTTTCGGATATTGGTAATATTGCAGCGGTTTCAAGTGATGGTAAGTCATGGACGAAAACGTTATTGCCACAAAGTGCTTATTGGCGTAAGGTGGTCTATGGGAATGGACGCTTTGTCGCAGTTGAGGATTCTGGTAAGGGTAATATTGCTATTTCATATGATGGGGTAAATTGGTCTGCGGCGAGAGCACCAAAGACTGATCCTGGTAATTTGATTAATTTAAAATTTGGGAATGGGTTATTCCTTTTAACTTCTGGTGCTGTTAATTATACTTCTGTAGATGGGGTGAATTGGCAACTAAAGCCTAATCTTGAGTTAAGTCTAAATAGTGCACTAAATTTCGCAAATGGTTCATTTTTTTATCTATATAGCAACTATTTAGGTAAAACTTCATTTATTTTTTCTGTTGATGCAAATAACTGGCAAACTGATTTGTTAAGTAATCATGAATCATTTGTGAATTGGGGTGTTACTGGTTATGGAAATAACAAATACATCGCATTAAGTAGAGTAAGTAATAAAGGTTTAATTGGGTTCCTTGATTATAGCCTCTCGACTACGGCAATTAGCGGTGCGCCAATAGTTAATCAAATTGCCCCAGCAGTATATCTAGATAAAAATATTTTGATTGCAAATATTGAGTCGCGAAATTACTTTTATGATGCATTGGAAGATGTTAGAGTGGGGTGGTTTGGACTCAAAGGATATACCATGTACAATTTAACCGATAATGATATTGAATTTAATAGCGTTTATTATTCAGCATTAACTAATGATATAACTATTGATTGGGGTAGAACAACCTGTTCTATACGGCTTAATCCAGTAACTAGAAATTTTACTGGTGTGATTGTCGAAAATTCATCTTGTGATGTTGTCCTACGTTATCAGCCAACGGTTGCGGGAGAATTTGGAGAAGTTTATATTGAAAATCATCCAAGCGCACAAGATGGTAAGATTCTTTTAACTATTCCATATTCATCGAGGTTATAAAGTTCATGGCCTGCTTAACATTTATTAAGTATGTTGTCCTTTTTTTGGGACACCAGCGGCTTTTTGGATATTGTACAATTTTGACCTGAATTAATTTAGTGGAATTATTTTATAAAGTTAGATTCTTAGGAGTATGACTTTTTATTTGTGGGTTGTTGAAATTTACTACTATATGTTTGGTGCTGATGGCTTTAATGTAGCTTGAGATTTACAGTTGGAGTTCGTGCTATTTTAGATATAGCGTAACTCTTGTTGAAGTTGATAGCTAGAATATTATTTTATTTGAGATATATTAAAACTAGTGTTTTTTTAAGATTACCCTAAATTGCTACATAGCTGTGACCCTACTCACACATCAAAGGAGAGCATGATTAAAAGAAAGAATTCCATCAAATGTTGCTCAT
>JAIETQ010000074.1 GCA_019744995.1 Amoebophilaceae bacterium | reverse complement strand
ACAAGCGAGTGGAGTTAGTTCAGTAGTTTTAGCTAATCCAATCAATTCGGTTATTGCTTTAGCGAAATTGTTGAATCAGCGAGGATTGAAAATCGCAGCTGGAGCAGTTATTATTACTGGGGCAATTACTGATGCGATTAGTATTAAGTCTGGTGACGAAATTAGCGCTGATTTTTCTCAATTGGGAACAATTGGTTTTAAGGTTGCCTAGTTGGGGTAATTTGGAAGATGGGTAACTTCAATTAGCTCGGATTAAAATACACGTTTTGGAGTATTATGATTTATTTTTTAATGAATTGTCATCTAAGAGAATGATGTAAGGGCGATATAAAGATGCAGGCACGGTTTGATGAAATTCATATTTGAGCGCTTTTTGAGTTAATAATTTGGTGTTTGAGCCAAGAATGCCAAATTTAGCACAGAGTTGATTGGCAATAATATTGGCAATGGTACTACGACTTACTTTAAGTGTTTGAGCGATTAGATCTTGTGATAGACCACTAGCTAACAAAAACATGATTTCACCCTCGCGAGGGGTTAACTTTTCTAAATTAGGATTAGCCTGTTCAAGTTTATCTTCAACTAAGAGGTTTAGGTATTCATGGTGACTGAAAAAACGCGAATGAGTAGCATAGCTTTGAATCGCGATTACCTCTCCAGTGGGATGAAAAATTGGTACGTATGTGACTAAGTAGGATTGAAAATGTCCTTTATAAGGTAACAGATCAATAAAACTAATTACGGTTTTATCAATAAAAACCTGTTTTTGAATTTCATAAATCTTCTGAGTATATTGGTGAATATATTCAACAAAGTTTTCAGTGTATTGTGCTGAAAATATTTTTAGTCCGAGATCAATATCTTGATGATTGCTAAAAGATAATCCAATCGCTTCTTGCCAAGTTGTAAAACCAATCGAGTTAGCTGAGCATGTCGTACAGACCCGAATCGCTAAATTAAAATCAAAAATTACCGAATAAATTTGTTGCTCTATTAGCGGTGTAAACTGAGGGATGATAACGTTTTCTAGGTATTGTTGCTTTTCTTGCTCAGTTAACATTTAATTTGCTTTTTGGTTAATAAAGTTATATTAACGCTATATTAACACTAAAGTAACTTTATAGAATTATTTTTCGTTCAGGCTAGTCGTGCCACTGGTTTATTATGATAACCATTTGTTGTGAGTTTATGAGTTATGATGGTATGTGTCTAAATATGCATCGATTTTGGAGTGGTAAAGAATACCAGTGATGAGTGGTTTAATGTTTATGAGCTTAGTTACTCAAACTTCTGGCTACATGACAGTAATTCATTTCTTGCATTTAATCTCCATCGGTAAGTAGCTCATGCACAATGAAATAAGCTTTGCTCTGTACACATAATTAAACCTTCAATTTTAACTCTTTTACTCCGCAGTTTTTATAGAGTAAGTGTGTCTGTGCACAACTCTGTCTTTAGCTTGTGAGCGATGTGCAAATATTTGCTTAATATCTAGTCGTTGGCAAACTTTGTCAAACTTGCTTAAGCGCTCTAATCCCCTCTGGCTTATCTTGAATCGTTATTTTCGCCAATAGACAAAAATATCTATTGTTAAAATTATGTCATTCCTATAAAATCACCCTTAGAAATGCAAAATCATGCAAATAATTAAAAAGGAAGAGTAATGAACAAGAAAAAATTATTATCAGCTACACTATTAAGTGTGCTGGCTAGTGCCGTGTTTGCGAGCTCAAGCTTAGGAACCGTAGCTAAAGACAAAGGTTTGCAATCAGTGGTTAATGATGATTGGGCAGTTCTTGGCGCCCCAACACTGGAAGCAACGGGTATGCCAACAAGTTCTACTATTTGTATGAATACCGCAAATGTTACTATCGGTAACTCACCTCAGGCTGGGATGAGCTTTAATTCAACGGCGTCTACGCTACAAATTAGTCGTTCATTAAATCTAGGTTTAGGGTTCGATGGACTTCAGTTATATGGGATAACAGTTGGAGCGAATGCTTCTTTTGCATCAACTACTAAAGATACTGATTATACGTATAACTATACGTATTTATATACTTATTCAACAAAAGCAAATATGACAACGACTTATGGTAATGAGAATCTAAGTACCAGTGGGAAAAATGCTTTAGCTGTCAGTGAAGCTGCTTTTTTTCAAACTTGCGGTGATTCTTTTGTCAGTAATTTAGATGCTGGTGCAGTTATTGCGGTTAATGTAAGCATAACATTTAAAACCAGAGAGCAGGCTAATGCATTTAAGGGCTCGGTTTCGGCAGGTGTGAGTCTAATTAATATTATTCCTTCTTTGAAGGTATCAGGTAGTACAATAACCAAAGATGCGGTTATTACAGTTTCGGCTTTGCAAAATGGTGGTACTCCAGAAAATCTGAATAATATCTTCGGAAAAAATCCAGAGACTGGAAGTTATAATATTAGCGCTTGTGGAGTGGACTCTCCAGCAGCTTGTCAGACACTGATTAATTCTATTATTAGTTACTCGACAACGCTTGGCTCCCAAGTAAAAAATGCCGATGGAATGATAGTCAGTAATCTGTTTTATTCTAATCCAGTCTTAACTTCATATTCCTCTGTTGGCGTTACGGTTCCAGCACCGAAACCATTATCTTCATCTGCTATAAATGCGCAAAATGAAGTTTTTGAGGAGTTGAACCTATCAACAAATCGAATAGCGTTTTTAAGTCATTACAAAGGTGATTCTCTACCGGTCCAACCTGACCTTAATTCGTATATTAGAAGTCAGACTAAAACGCTACAAGCTCGAGTTGATTATATTAATTCAAAGGCGGTAAATTGCTTTAATTCCTACGCTGAAACATGTCCTGTAATTGCTGAACAAATGAGAAATACATTTAATAACAGTAAAAGTACTTATAACTTTGATG
>JAIETQ010000054.1 GCA_019744995.1 Amoebophilaceae bacterium | reverse complement strand
GTCAGGATGGTCAATAAAGTTTCTAATGTATGTAGGTAGTGTTTTATCACCTCTATCTGTTGGAATTGAATGTTTATAAACCATTGGTATTGGGGGATATGTAATGTATGGATCAAGATTCCTATCTGTTGGATTAATTTTTCCTTTCTTCTCTAATTCCCCATAAAGTTCAATATGTAAATCTGTAGTTGGTAAATCAAAAATTAACCATTTAACTTCAGCTAAAGTAACAGAGTTGAATATATGACTACTAGAGTTTTTGTGAAAATACTCAGGGTTAGAGCTACCATTTAGTTTAATTATTAAAGTATCATCCTTTTCTAGTGCACTTTTTAAAACGTGATCTGAATGTGTAGCCATAAAAATTTGAGATGTTTGACCTTTTCTATCATCAGTAAATAGTAATTTATAAAAGTCAAATATTCTTGTTTGCCATTTAGGATGCATACTCAATTCTGGTTCATCAATTAATACGGTAGATCCCGTAATTGCTTGTTGATTTCTTAGTAAAAAACCACCACGAAAGACTATTTGTTTTTCTCCAGAACTTAAATCACCAATCTTTACATCCGTACCATTTTTATTAAACATGACCTGTAGATTTTTTACGCCATTAAATATTAATCTATCATTAAATACTGTTTTAAAAGCATTTTTAAATCTCCTAATTCGTGATTCTCTTTTATCATCAGGGATCCTACCTTCTGGATTATCACTATGCCACTTTTGCTCATCTAAAGCGTCTGCAATGTTAATATCAATGAGAAGTTGGGTTATTTGGGTTGCTAAGTTCTCATTTGTTTTCTCTGATGATGCAGCTTCATCTAAATTAGTTCCAGTAGATGCAGTAATATTTTTTGGGTTAAAGTTAATAGCGGTGTCTGAATATTGCGCAACAATAGACTTCAAATTATCTGGGCGGTTTACTTCGTTATTAGCGGCATTATAAAATATCGTTTTGACGCTTAAACTATCTAATTTTTGTGTATAACTTGATTTCGCTGTGTGAATAGTATCTTGATTATTATTTTTTAGATTTAATTCAGAGAACGAATAAAACACATCTAAAACATATTCTGAATCAGATTTTTTACCAGTATTAGCATTACCTAATGGATAGAAACTAGAAAAGCTATAAAAAAGATCAAGCATAGTTGTTTTACCAGATCCATTCTCACCAGCAAAAATAATGTTATTATAAATTTCACCATTATTTTTAATAAAATCAAGTTGTATATTTCCTAGTATAGGGTGATTTATTAGTTGTATAGATTGAATTTTAATCATTTTTTTATTCTTTTTTAAGTTTTAAACTTGTATATTGACAGTTGAAAGAAGTTACAATTTTCACAACAATACTACCGAGTTTTGCGATTACAAAATCATACATCATTATACAATAAAATGGTTTTAACTCTTAGTGTATATAGGAATACTGTCTCATCAAACGAGCGTTTGATGAGACATACAAATCGCCAGCAAAATTTCCGCAAATATTGTATAATCTAGCCATCTTATAAATCAAAATACCACTTTGCCAACTTTTACAGAAATAATGAGAAAAATGCCAAGATTAATTGGATACGCCAGAGTTAGCACTCAAGAGCAAGACTTAAATTTACAACTGGATGCCTTAGAAAAAGCTGGATGCAGTAAAGATAAAATATTTGTAGATAAAATTTCTGGATCCAAAGCCGAGCGGCCAGGTTTAGAAAAATGTCTTGCTGCAATTCAGCCAGGTGATACCCTACTTGTTTGGCGCTTAGATCGTTTAGGACGTTCTATGGTACATTTGATTTCACTAATTGAAGATTTAAGAAGTAAAAAAATAGGTTTTAAATCTATCTGTGATGGCGCGATTGATACTACAACCGCATCTGGAGAGTTAATTTTTAATATATTTTCTTCATTAGCTCAATTCGAGCGTAGGCTTATTCAGGAACGTACCAAGGCAGGGCTTGATGCTGCTAGAGCTAGAGGTCGCCAAGGTGGTCGCAAAAAAGTTGAGGCAACCAATCCTAAAGTAATGATGGCTAAAAATATGCATAAATGATTTATATGACTAATCCAAAAACATTAAGATTCTACTGGCTAAATCTCCAACAAGATTTATTTGGTACTTGGTGTGTACATAAAATATATGGTGGGCTTACTAATCATCGTGGCCGCGAAGTTTGGATACCATTTAAGAATCAAGCTGATGCGTCTAAAGCGCTTGCCGATGTAGAGTACTTAAAGCGTCAACGTGGGTATGTTTACTCAGACATTACCGATGTTGAACATTTTGCACTAAAGCCACAAACAATTAAAGAGGTGCTAGAACGTAAGCAACCAAAAACAACAAGATCGGATATGTTTACGTAAGTTGTATTTTACTGCATGCGGTGACTTAACTTGTCGCAGCATGCAGTAAAACTCACACTAATGATAACTGGTCACTAATAGTTCATGATCTTCAATCGTAATTCCAAGGATCAGAATATTTATCATATAAAATAGTACAATAATTGTCCCAATCTTCACTTTGTTTATATTTTCTAAACTCTTGTGCAATTCTAGTTCTAGCTTCAGCTCGCATCATTTGCCGGGCTGTTGTGTTGAGCATACGATTATTGCTTTTATAATTATCTGAAAAATATCTAATTGCATCATGCAAAACCACATCGCTCTGCATACTAAAGATTGATTTGAAAATCCACCCACGAGTTCTTTTATGAAACCCATAAAACTCATATGGAAATTTAACCCGTCTAAACGTTCTACTCATTACGAACTCCTTAAGTATATTACTTAAGGCTCACTAGCGGTATATCTCATTTTTGAAATCTTTTTAAATTGGTTACTTGAATACATAAATTAATTAAAATATAATTTAACAACGAAGCTATTACAACTTGTATATGATGTCCATTAAGTGCTTCACGCGAGCATAAGCTGTGTGATTGATAAATCCAAGCAGGATTATATTATGCCATAAATTCGCTGGTTTTAACAGGTAAACAAAATTCTCAATTAGGTGGCCAATAGATAATGTATACTTAATTTAAC
>JAIETQ010000023.1 GCA_019744995.1 Amoebophilaceae bacterium | reverse complement strand
TGCAGCAAACGTAACTTGGTTTCCTGGTGCTGGTGCAGCACTAGTTTCAATGTCTGCCAGTAATAATCCACTTACTTTCTCAGCAACCGTTGGTGGCAGCACGACTGTCACCGTTACGAATATTGGTGGTTATACGTTAAATAACGTCATTATTCCTGATCCGATTATTTTGGGTGGTAGCGCCACAGCAACGCTGAGTAATAATAATTGTAATGCGATAAGCTTAGCAATTGGAGCGTCGTGTAGTTACGATGTAAATGTGGCTGATAGTGCTACTGATTTAAATCAACAGATTAACTTAGGCTTTAATGCTAGTTACACGAATCCAAGTGGCATGCAAAGTTATACGCAGTCGATGGTGTTAACTTATAGCTCAACTGCTTATGGTGCAATTTTGTCAGTTTCGCCAACTAATCCAAGAATGACAATTAGTGGAAATGATCTTGAGTCAGCTAATCAAATCTTGACCATTAGCAATAATGGTAATTTACCTGCCACTATCAGTTCTGCGCTATTAAGTAACAACCCATCCTATTTAAGTGAGAGTGCGACGAGCTGTGGCGCAAGCTTAGCTGCAGAATCATCGTGTACGAGTACTCTTCAACTTGGTCCAGTCTTTAGTAAAACTGAATCCAGTGGTGTGGCTAATTATACGGTAAATTACACCTCAGTTGGTCAAACGCCAGCGGGTAGCGCGAGCAACGCGATTGCATGGACGGTGCAATCCTATGATCAAAGTATATCTTTGAGCGCACAAACGGCATTTGGTTCAACTAGCGGTGATGGCGAATCGGAAGCAAGTCAATATAATTTCACAGCACGAGGGCGTGATCTAGTTGGTAAGTCAATTACTCTGACCTATACCAATATTGGTACGCATGCGATGAAAATCACGGGGATTCAAGATTCTAATTCGCCAATTACATGGAAAATTGGTGGCAATGGAACTAGTTGTATCGCAGGTACAACATTAGCTCCTGCTGCAACTTGTCAGCTGGTTTACACAAATGTGTTAGAGTCAAATATTCTGGCACTCGGTGCAGTTGGCACTAGTTATAGCGAAAATTTAAGTTTACCCCGCTTTGTTTATCAGGATGTTGATAATCCAGGCGTGCAGTTTAATGCTATTCCCAATTTAGCCAATAGTAGTTATGTAATTTATGCGCAGTCGCATCAAGCAACTTTGGCGAATTCGATTACGCTCAATGAATCAGGAACCATTAACGCGAATGTAACGGTGAGCCATCTGTTGGCAAATGCAGATGATGCCTTAAATGTGACGGTTACAACTCAAATGGAAGATTATTTTGAAATTGCGCCTGGCGATGGTGGTTCTGCAGCGTGTACGTATAATTCTGCGAATGGGATTATGACTCAAACCTGTATTATGGGCAAAGATGATTTGTCAATGTCGGCGACCTATCGAATTAATCCCAATTATCTTAATCAGAATCCATTACTGTTGACGGCATTATTTAGTCTCGATGGGCTTAGTCAAATTGCGTCGATGAATCCATTGGCGATAAACCTCAATTTGGGAACTATTCCAAATTTTGTTGCGGTTGGAACCAATGGAACTATTATATATTCGCAAGATGGGGTTAGCTGGGAGTCAACTACGTTTGGTACCGATTACATTAATGGTGTAACATTTGCGGATAATAAATATGTTGCGGTTGGTCAAAATGGCGCTGTTTATACTTCGAATAATGCCATGAATTGGGTTGCTCAGCTATCTGGTACTTCACAAGAATTATTTGAAGTGACCTATGGTAATAATTTATTTGTTTCGGTTGGATGTACTGGCACGATTATTACCTCGCCAACTGGCGTAAATTGGAGCTTACAAACAGGGATTAATTCATGTGATATTTACGGGGTTACGTACGGAAATGGATTATATGTTGCAACTGGTCAGGGTGGCTATATCCAAACTTCTCCAGATGCGACAACGTGGACTGAGCAGAACTCAACAACTAACCAAGAGTTAACGGCGGTGAGTTATGGTAATGGTAAATATATCGCAGTTGGTGCTAACGGCACGATTGTTTATTCAACAGATGGGGTTGTGTGGAACGCTGCAACTAGTGGCGTGACTGCGCAAATTGGCGCTGTGCTGTATGCGAATAATCAATATGTAGCGGTTACTCGCGAGGGGGGAGTTATTACTTCTGCAGATGGCGTAACTTGGAGTTCTCAAACGAGTAGTAATATAAATCCATTATATGGTATAGCCTATGCTCAAGGTAAATTTGTTGCCGTTGGTAGCAATGGTACGGTACTAACTTCAGTTGATGGCATAACTTGGGAAGCACAAAATAGTAACACTTCTGAAAATTTGTATGGCATAGCTAGCGTTAATTAGAAAATACGTATTAGTTTAAGCTGATTAAGTGTGAATTGAATAATTACCGTTTATTGATTGTAAATTGCGTTAATGTTTGGTAGGTAATTATTTGTTACAAGTGCGTAAAACTAGAATATAAATTTAAAGAGATTGGTGAGATGATGAGACAACAAAGTAGTTTGAAGAATATTTTTAAAACGTTAAAGTTAGTTTTTATTAGCCTGATTGGGGTCTGGATTGTCGCTTGTAATAATGGTACACCAGTTGCTGCAGGTGCTATTTTAGTCACGAGCAGTGTGCCGTTAATTGATACTATTTATGAAAGTGGCGCGACAATGATCGTGAGCAATGCTGGTAATCGCGATGCGCTAATTGGTGAGGTTAGTGCTGACGCAGGAATAAGTAATTTGATGGGTTGTAATGGCACTACCTTAGCGCCTGCCGAATCGTGTGCAATTAGCTTTAATGTTAGCGAATCTGGTGGCAATGCTCTGATTGCCGTTGACTATACTGGTGGTGCAGATGCTCAGAATGCCGTTTACGCCTCGATTAATTGGTTTAATAGTCGTGGCGGATTTGCCTTAGTTAGCATGTCAGCACAAGATAATCCGCTTGTTTTTGTGGCTAATTTTAGTGGTGCTAGCACTGTAACTGTCACGAATATTGGTGGCTATACGTTGAGTAATATTATCATTCCAACTCCAATTATTCTTGGGGGTAGCGCCGTTGCCACACTTGGTACTAATTCATGCGCCGAGTCGCTGACCTTGCCAATTAATGCTTCATGTATTTATACGGTCAATGTAACTGATAGCGTTATTGATAGTAATCAGCAAATCAATTTGGGGTTTAGCGCCAGCTATGCAGGTCCCAATGGAGTAACGGTGTATCAGCGTTCTTTATTATTAAATTATAGTTCAATGGCAGGTTGAACTATAGAATATCCGTTTCGGATATGATTTTCTATAAATGTTTGTGTTCCACT
>JAIETQ010000066.1 GCA_019744995.1 Amoebophilaceae bacterium | reverse complement strand
CTAATTTATGCAAAAATAAGAATTATATATCCATAAATAGCTCTTCCAATTCTACTCTCACCATCTCTATAATCACGTACTCAAATGAACAACACTGTAAAAAAAGGTATGTAGTACGTGTATAAAAAATTAATATTAAGTATGTTATGTGGTGGTTTAATCGCTTGTAATAATGGTGGCAGTCAAGTGCCAATGAATGATAACCCCGAACTAAATAGTGCTGAAAGCAAAGAGCTAAACTGGCGATTTTCTTGGTCAGCGCCAATTACATCCATATTCAACAAAGGGCTCGGTTGGTATGTAATGATTCAAAATGATAGCGACTATAGTTATACGGTAAAAGCGATACCAGGTAGTTCGCGCGTAAAAGGAACTGATACATGGGAAGAAGATACAGAATTAGATCGTGAAACCATCGTTGAACCACATACTTCTAAGGTTATCCATGGTGAATCATATACCGATGGTCCTAAAAGCTTCAAATTGACCGCATCTGGTGCTAAGGTGAGAGAACAGATTATTACTCTCCATAAAGATCGCACCGGTGATAACTTTGATTTCTATATTACCAATGATACATCACATAGTATTGGGGAGGCTGTGTTTAATCATGGTGCGGATCGCACGCTTCAGGCTCCTGCTACCATAGCTTCTTTGGTTGGCGATGCAATTGCCATTATTGGCGGAGCGGTAATCGGAGAAGAAGTAGCCAAGCGGATTGCAACAAGAAGTGCATTCAGAGAAATGATGAAGGATTACAGTGTTAAAGAAACTTCAGTTTTACCAGCGCGAATAGCAGAAAGAGAAGCAAGTCTTTTAGATAAACAAACAGGACTAAAACAGGCGATTAATGATTTAGAATACATCCGTAGTCTAGAATCACCCAAGCCATTAACGTCTGCTCAGCAGCAGCAAAGTAAGCTGCTACCAGATATAATCAATAAAGGCAAATTTGAAATCCACACAGCCGCATTAGACCAAGTTTCGGAAGAAGTTGCAGCGGAATACAATGCTCGCTATGGGCTAAATCTTAGCCGAGGGGATTTGAGCAAGTTTAAAGGTTATTTAAGTTATCTTCATAACGCAAATAATGTAACTAAACAACATCGTAGGGCTTTGCAAACCTTGAATGACGAGGCAAATCAACATTTGATCCCTATTCGAACAACAGATAACCTAGCGAGTCTTGAAAAAGTTCTGAAGGACTCAATGCGACGCTCTTCCGAAGCAAAAATCTTTTTCAATAAAGTTTTTAAAGCCTCAGGGTTTGTAGTTCCAACTTCAACTCGCGTCTTTGGTGTAGCTATCGGTGCGCTGTTTGGCTCGGGAGCTTCTGCATTTTGGACACTTAACGTGCTTGATATTGCAGGTAAAGATGCTGTATTTACTGGCGTACAAGTGGATAATTCCGGTCTGGCAAAAGTTGGGCAATTTAACGATGCTCCAGTTGGTCCATATTTAATGAGTTGTGATAATCTGGGAACCGATGAAAGTAGCAACACAACGATGGCGGTCTGCAATCACAATAAGCAATTAAATGTGTCATTCTTGAACGTTAACTTAAATTTGCGTCCGCACGAAACAATAGTAGATAAAGATGGCGAGATCCAAGGTAGCGATCAATACCATGATTATTGTTCTGGAAGTTATATTGTGAATGGAATCATTTATGCACTCTGTAAAACTGATACAAAAGCAGAAGCTAAATTAGAGCTGCTGGATTATGCGCATGATTGTGCCGACGGTGCAGAAGTTCGTTATGAAGAACAACGTTTAGTTTGCTCAAAATACCGTTATCAATATTTGAAGAGCTGTACCCCTATCACAGTAACTCAACCCGAGGGTATCAACGGAATGATAACTGCACAATGTAAAGGCGAAAATGGTGTTTTACATGAAGGTTTCACCACTCTAGATAGTAAATTATGCGCGAGTGGCTCGGATATTATAAACAAAGATGCCAGTTTAATTTGTGCCAGTTATCGCTCTGATATACCACAAGGTTCTTATCTACAGAGCGGTGGGGTTGATTTTTACGATAGAAAAACCAGTTACCCATACGCTAGTACACTAGCGGCAAGCTGTAAAGATAGCACAGGTTATGTCAGCCAAGTAACCTTAGATTATGTTAAAGAATGTGAAATTGGTAGTACCGTCTCTTTAAGCCCCAAAGGTTATTTACGTTGCGATACTTACCAGCATTACTTAGTAACAGATTTACATAACAAAGGTAAAGTCATGGAATTACAACGTTTATTGGATTTGGGTAAAATCCAAAACTAAAAAACCTCCAAATTTATTGATGGAATTTAAAAAATACCCACCAGTTAAAATTAACAAATTATTTTTACATTAGGATAATATATGCAATTATTAAAGATAGCAAAACTAAAATTTATTTTGGTCGGTTTGTGTGGTGGCATAATTTTTGCCATCTGTGTGGTTAATGTTGGAAGTCAATCTTCCTCGTCTACTTCGATAGCGAAACCAGAAGTTGTTCCGCAATTATCTGAAGCTTCGGATTATGATGATGGCAGCGATAACGGATTAGGCAAAAATATGATTTGCCATAGATTGGTTTGTATTCCCAATGCCAATCAAGTAAACCTATAAGAATTAAAATGCACCGTACCCATAAATCATGACCATACTATCTGCAATGTCTCCTTTCTTAACTAAACTTAGGTATATAATAAGCATGTTTGCTCCTGAGTAAGGCGGTCTATTGGTTTACTTCCAATATAACAGATTTACATAATAAAGGACAAGCCATGGAATTACAACGTTTATGGGATCTGGGCAAAATCCAAAACTAAGGACAATATCAGAAGTCATGCAAGGTTTTGCGCTATAATTATGCTTATTTTATGATTTAAGCTCATCTCTAAAGGTAAACTCTAAATATGCAAGCATCAAAAACACTCATCAGCGATACCTCTGGAAATCTCAAATTAATTATTGCAACCACCATTGGGAGCATCTTTGAAATCTTTGATTTTATCGCCTTTGTGTTTTTATCACCAATTTTAGCTGAATTATTTTTCCCCGCAGAACTCGCGAGCAAAGCAATTTGGTTTACCTATCTAACTATTGCCATTAGTTATCTATTGCGCCCAATTGGTGGAATTATTCTAGGACATCTTGGCGATAAATATGGGCGTAAGACGGTATTTAGTTTATCAATACTCCTAATGTCATTGCCGTCATTGATAATCGGAATTATGCCAACTTATGCGAGCATTGGTTACTTTGCCACAGGCATTTTAATTTTTATGCGCATTTTACAAGGCTTTTCCGTTGGTGGTGAAGTTCCTGGTTCAATTACCTATATTGCCGAGAAATTCAAACATGCTAATTATTTTTTCGCCTGCGCTTGGCTTACCTTTGGAGCTAATTT
>JAIETQ010000071.1 GCA_019744995.1 Amoebophilaceae bacterium | reverse complement strand
ATAACTGGTGTAGTAATTTACTGATTGTTTAAATTCAGGGGTTAACACCAATGATTTACCTTGTGCATCGATGATGTCGGTATTATTTTGCCATAACGCCGACAACATTTCTGGTGAAGCATTAAGCTCAGCTTTTGGCAAAGCAATCGGTGCTTTTACGCCATTTTTCTTTTCAGCTTCGGCTAATTTATACATTTCGTTCCAAGTTTTTGGAAATTCTTTAAAGCCCGCTTGATTCATTAAATCTTTACGATAAAACATAATTCGGGTATCTGCAGTCCATGGAAAACCATAGGTTTTACCGTCAAATTGATTGGTTAACAAGGTACTTGGAATAAAATCGGTCAATTTAGTTGCGTTATCTTTAGCTAAATATGGGCTTAATTCTTCAAACGCCCCAACCTGAACCATTTCAGCCATAAATGAAGTTCCCATCATGGATACATCAGGTGTGCTGTCGCCAGCAATTGCCGTGAGCAATTTTTGATGAACCATACCCCAAGGAATTGATTGAACTACCACATGAATATTTGGATTTTGTTTTTCAAATTCGCTCGCAACCGTACCTAGTGACTTAGCTTCTTCACCCATCGCCCACACATTTAGCGTAACTGGCGCATTCGCATCCGTGCTCGTTGAATTTGACGCGGTTTCTTCTTTATTACCACAGGCCACCAATGTACCCATTAAGGCACATGCCGCCAGAACTGTAGTTAATTTTTTCATAAATTACTCCTTAGAAAAAGATTGTTTAATTGATTCTAATCTCTGCCCCAGCACAATGCTGGAGCCTTTTATTAGATTGCTTATTTAATAATTAATGGAGTGGAACAGGTTGATAATGTTGATACAACGCTTGCACCGATTCCCATTTGCCCACACTTTGAATATAATCCGTTACATAGTTTGCTATCGTATTACCCGCTAATCCAAGTACCAACATCCCTTGATCCAGAGAAATTAACTCAGTTCCAGTCTCACAATTTAAACCAATTGCATCATATAAACCATACGGGGTTAAGGTATTGCTACATTGATATAAACGATTAAAATATTGTAAACTCAGACCAGGATTTTCCAAGGCGACTAAACCTGTCGCATGTGGCGTTCCATTGATAAATGGTGGTAACTTGCACCAACCTTGAACATAACATTCATTTAGACTCGGTGCGCCAAAATCACCATAATAGTTATCGTTGGTCGCACTTGAAGCAGATAGAAATGCGATTATACCATTTGATTCAATATACTGTTGTTGCACAGCAACATAATTATTAAATAGCTGCGCATAATTCGGGATTAATTGATCTTCACGCAACAAAATTCGCGGTAATAATAATTGAAACATCGTACCATCCCAAGTTAATTCAGCGGTAACTGACTCACCAGTGGCAAAAGTTGTTACATTTGAGAAAATTGGCATTTGCGTAAAAGCACCCGATTCACTAGTATAACCTTGAATTAACATCCACAACGGTGATAAACGACTTTCATTCGCCATCCGATCAATATAATAACCTAACTGTTTATCAGTTTTGGTATCCCAACCAGCTGCGACACAAGCTTGACAACCACCATCATTCGGAAATTGTTGTCCACGCGTATGTTTGCCAATTTCAGTCCAACCCTCACGTTGATTATTAACGATTGTCGCAGCCTGTGTCGCAATTTTTTTGCGTAATGGATCACTGCTATTTTGATAAGCACCAATTACTGCCGCAAGAGAGAAATCTAAATTACTATTATCCACATCAGGTATGGTCGATGAACCTGGCACAATTGCACCGTTGCTCTCAATATTGTAGGGCCAATAAAATAAACCTTTCCAAGCTTTACCTGGTGTATTTTGTAAGTCAAGTAACTCTTGGGTAATCACTAGCATTTGTGCAACTGCTTGATCTGGGCTAATGAAACTGCTCGTCAAATTGCCTTCGGCAATTAACTGTAAAATATTTAAGTATAAGCCAGTTTCGGTAGTATTAAAAAAACCGCTATTGCGCGTAACTTGATGAGTAGTTTTATCAACATAAATGGTGTCATATGGCATAAATGTTTGCGCATTAACTCCAGCGCCAACTTGGAAGAAATTTAAATTATCTTGCTGAACTTGATTTAAAGTTAAATTACTCGTGGTAGTACCATTATTACAAGCGCCCAACAATACGCTACCCATTGCAACCAATAGCAAACTAATTTTCTTCATATTTTCTCCTGATGTCATATTTGTAGTTATTTTATTTGTACAATTTAGCTAGTTGCCTAACATTGTATATTCGGTGCACATTTTAACAGCAATTATATTGTGGAGATGTGCTATTTGCGCACTTTATTCATAATAAATTTACTTATTTACGCATGGCTTAATTATTTTATTCTCTACTAACATCTATTAACTAAAATCAAGAGCAACCACCAAACACATAACAAATTGTTTCAAATTAATATTAATATAAATTTATTGCCTAACCACAGATATTTATTAAAGACAAGCCAATGTATTTTAGGTATAACTAAAAAATATAGGCATCAAATATTTGTGTTGCTTTTTCGCCAATATAATGCACTGCACCAAACCAGATTAACAACATACAAAATGTTAACGTTAAAACAAAGCCATAACCTAACCAACACTCATTCTAAAACCACCAAAAACAATTTGGTATCTAGTTCTATTTTCAGAGCTAAAATCAAACCACTAACTCCAAATATGCAAAAAGCTAAGTTTAGACAGAATCTAAACTTAGCTTTCAGAATTAAAATTAATCTTTAGTTATCTTGTGTTTACAAGCTCTCAGAATAATTTCTAAAGCCGAGCAAACCATCGGCTTGATCAAAAAGTACCTGATAAGTGTCAAACAATTGATTACCTGGATTAACTGAGCCAGGGCTACCCGGTTCAGGAGCGTTTACCGGAGGATGATACATCATTGGCGTAGTTAGTGGCATTGGTAACGCACCATGATTAGTATGTATTACGGCAGACAATTGATTGGTGATGTGATTATTCGCATCCAAGTCCATCCAAGTTGGCACAGACTCTAGATAGAAATTACCAATCGCCTCACCGCTATCAAAAATAGTTGTATAATCCGAGCGACCAGAACCACCACCATTCAAAGAATAGTGATATGTCACCGAACTTTCTGGCGTATTCCAACAACTATTGGCGGCCGTATTTGGAATTGTAGAATTTTGACAAGCAATTACACTCTGATTAACTTGTGCAAAGCTCTCTAACTGAGTAGTCGATAATTTACCAAAGGCAATGAAACTCTCGCTACGATTTAATACCATCATTTGATTATACGGATAAGCTAAAAACAACCTTGAGCTAACTTGATTATTCATGCGCATCCCCAAAACGGCATTATTTCCGCCACCTTGATTAACGCTACCTTGTGTCACCACGACAATTGGTGCATT
>JAIETQ010000052.1 GCA_019744995.1 Amoebophilaceae bacterium | reverse complement strand
GTGGTGGGCAAGTCACCTATCATGGACCACAGCAAATTGTAATCTATATTTTGATTGATATCAAGCGCTTAGAATTTTCGATTCGGGAATTAGTCACGCGAATTGAAAATGGCGTAATTAGCTATTTGGCAGAATTAGGCATCGTTGCCAATGGCGACCGCGATGCACCTGGAGTGTATGTAGCGGGCAAAAAAATTGCCTCACTCGGGCTAAAGATTCGCAAAGGCTGCAGTTATCATGGTTTGAGTTTTAATTTTAATTTGGATAAAACCCCATTTAGCTATATCAATCCGTGTGGTTATGCAGGCTTACAGGTGGTAAATTTAAGCGAATTAATCTCGGGTGATGTAGAATTAAATTTTGCGGCAAGTGCTAAGCATTTGGCAGAGTGTCTGAATAGGCAAATTTACTCCTAAGAGTTGATTAAACTATTAAGTTATTTTCTCAATTTTAACCTTATTTCAAGCGAAATTCTGGAGAGTTAGCCCACTAAAGATACCTTAAAGCTGGAGTCTTTTATCGGCAGGAGCGCTGAATTAGATTGAGAGAATAATAAAATCAAGTATATGATCCACGAAGCAACCTGTCCAGATTTTACTCAAGTCCAGTTTAGAGCTTTGCTAGAAAACTGGAAATCTAGCTAGAATATAGAGCACGCATCGTCAACTGAGAATTTTTATAAGGTAATAAAGTATGTATTTTACAAAATTTATTCGATTTTTTTATATCGCATTAGCGGGCTTAATAGTTGTTAGCTTGGCTTCTTGCCATGCAGGCGTCACAGAGCAAAGCGCATCTGGGTACGGGTACGGGACGTTGCTGTCTTATAACTTAGCACGCAGCTACTCAACTGATGACGTTGTCAATCAAGCTAATTTATCTATTTGCCAAAGTCTTGAGTCAACTAGTTCAGAATGCTTAACCAATTTAGCTAATTTAAAAAGTGATTTTAATTTTCAAGTTAGCCAAATTAAAGAAAATAACTTAAATATTTCTAATATTAGCGCATACAATCTTGAATACATTTCCCAAGGTTTAACTACTGATGGTCACTTAAATTATGTTCCTACAACTATGTCTGGTACTATTTTTGTGCCGCAAACTAAGCACTTGACAGATATAAAAGGTATTATTTTATATTACCATCCAGCCATGTACAATGCAAATGAGTTTTCCTCCACCAGTAATATTGAAGATGCTACTGCTGCAAATTTTGCTGGTCTTTATGCATCACAAGGCTACATTGTTATAATGTCTGATTTACCTGGGTATGGAGCTGACGGTTCGAATATGCGACCGTTTATTTACCCCAAAGTTATGGCTTTAGCAGGAATAAATATGTTAAAAGCAGCAAACTCAATGTTTAAGCTAATTGGCTTTGACAATTTACCGAAACAACCTATTATTATCAATGGATTTTCAGGTGGTGGTATGATCGCCCAATGGGCATCTTATTTACTTCAAAATAATAGCAGCTACCTAACTGATACCAACGCTTATTTGAGTCAGACAATTCTAATGTCCGGAGCTTATGATTTAAGCGGTATTCAATTTGAAATGGAATCAGCTAATGTAACAAGCTTTAATGAAAGTTCGAATACTTTTAAGGTTAATAGCGGTGCAACTGCCGCGGTTATCAAACCAGGAATGATTGCTTTTGCTGAATTTTCTTTTATTAATTATAACCCAAGGTATAAATGTGAGGATATTTTAGCTCATGATTTTTGTAATTTCACGTTCGGTGAAAGTCAATTAAATGTATCTAATGTATTTATGAACAAAGGATTCAGCACGTCCGTAATCAATCAAATTTTTTATGCTGCAGCTGAAAATGTTCCAGCAATTAATCCTTACTCCATAGTAAATAACGGGATTGGTACTTTGACCCAATCAAATGTTCTCCCTGAGTTTACCCAAGCGCTCAAGAGTGCAAATTTAACCTCTTGGACAACCACTACACCTCTTACGTATATTTATCTTACCCGAGATTCTGTTTTGACTCCTTATAATTCTATTAATAATTATAATAATTTAAGAGCCACCTCTGACCCTAAACTTATTGACGCTATAGAGATTCAAAATGATCACTATTATACCAAATTACAAAATATTCTCGGGACTATTGATCATACTAATTATATGCAGTATATAGCGACCATTTCGGTTTTACGTAAGTAATCATTTATGTAGTTATTCATGGTTGAATTGCTGATTTTGAGAATGTTTGCAATATCGCAAACATCATGATCTTCGTCATAAACTAGTATAACTCGTAGATGATCTTTATTATCAGTGTTTTTGGTGATACGTAGCAGTTTTTCAAATTCAGCTAGTTTACCTAGTTAGTATCTTTTACATAACCTTGATTATAAAATAATTTAGCTGGAAGAGTCCAGTTTTAAATTATAAATAGTATGTTAATAATTTGCGCTAGAACAACAAAATATTCCAATATGATTATTTTAAGGACTTATTGATGACTTTAACTTTATCTGAAATAAAACGACTTCCCAAAGTTCAACTCCACGATCATTTAGATGGAGGAGTGCGTCCACAAACGATTGTAGATCTAGCTCGCCAACAACAAATTACACTTCCAAGCACCAATGCCGACAAATTAGCGCGCTGGTTTTACCAAGAATCTACCGCCAAAGACTTGCAACGGTGCTTAGCCGCCTTTGCCATTAGTTGTTCAGTGATGCAAACTGAAGCCGCGTTAGAACGAGTTGCCTATGAAATGATCGAAGATATGTTTAATGATAATGTTCGGTATATTGAAACTCGTTTTTGCCCCTACTTACATCGAGCACAAGGACTTACTGATCAGCAAATTATAGACAGCGTCATCCGAGGTTTAGAACGCGGACGTGAAAAATTTAAGGTTGAATTTGGTGTGTTAATTTGTGGTATTCGCAATTTTGCAGATGAAATAAACTTGCAAATGGCTGAATTAGCTTGCTTAAATATTGGTAAAGGTGTGGTTGGCTTTGATTTTGCGGGGGCTGATTTAGGCTTTCCATTAGCCAATCAAACTAAAACCCTACAATTACTTAAGCAACATAACATCCCGCTAACTACACATGCGGGAGAGGCGGCGAATTTAACAGCAATCATCGAGGCTCTCGATTGTGGCGCAACTAGAATTGGTCATGCCTGCAATTTCTATAGTGACCGGTCAAATCCCGAATTAATTAACGCAACTAAACAACGCATGTTAGAGCAAAAAATTCATATTGAAATTAACTTATCGAGTAATTTAGGCACTGGCGTAGTTAAGTCTCTATCGGCTCATCCAGTTAAATTATTTCTTGAGCAAGGCTTTAGCATTGCTCTAAATACCGATGACCGCTTAATGTTTAATAACAGCTTAAGTGAAGAATATTTTATGTTTATGGATCATTACCAATTAGATTTGGCGGCATTTAAACAGATGAATCAATCCGCAATGCGTGCATCATTTGCCAG
>JAIETQ010000049.1 GCA_019744995.1 Amoebophilaceae bacterium | reverse complement strand
CTGTAACCGTAGAGTAAAGTTTGCACTTTGATAAATAATTCTTTGCTTTAGATAAAGGTAAGGCAGTATTTTCATATATGTATTTTATTAAAAATTAAACTTTCATTTTGTTCCATTTTTTAATACTGTTAGGTTTTAAATCTATCACATGATCTAAGTAAAATAATTGCCACACAGCATTAAATGTCTTATTAAGATGTTGCTTAACATTAGTGTAAGTTTTGGGATTAAAACCATCATTTAACATCGTGGTGATTGATGTGGCTTGTTCAATGGCTTGTTTAAGATTAATCACTGGATAGATTCCAATTGTCCGCCATGTTTGAAGTGTCTTTAAGTTAAGTTTGCGCCGGATCTTATAGCGCCAAATTAATTGCTCACCATAACGACATAAACACAGATTATTGCCACAGTAAAGGATTTTTTGCGCTGAATTAGCGCGCCACTTCTTAAGGTAGTTTTCAGAAATACTTATCATTTGCCACAGTTTTATAAAAATAATTAAAAGTTTTTAGCCCATTTTTTAGCCCATTGTAACTAAATTAGCTAACTATTTGCTGTGGTTGAAATAATGCGTGATTTTAGCATATTTATATAAAACTAGTGATTTTAAAATAAATAAACAAGTCAATCAATTATAAATTCTAGAAGTTAATTAATATTTAACTTTTATTTCTTGAGTTGATTGCGGAGTCAATAGCCTTTAGTGTTAACATTTACACATACATAACGATGTGAATCAGTAGGTAATCATGAATTTAGACAAAGCACAACTAATTGATAAGATTTTAGATTTAGTTTCAACTGGTAAATCTTTAACCGACGCAATTGAACAATTAGATATTTCCAGAACAACTTGGTACAAATGGCTTAAAGAAGATTCTATATTAGCGAACGATTACGCGCGCGCATGTGAAGAGAGAACTGAAGTATTTGCTGACAAGATTCTGGAAATAACCAATCAACCACTTCCAAAAACACACAAAGGCGATATTGATAACGCTGAAGTTAACAATCGCAAGCTACAAGTTGACACAATCAAATGGTTAATGTCCAAAATGCATCCAAAAAAATATAGCGAACGCATTGATACCAACATTACTGGTAGTTTAGATATTAAAACCACGACTGTTGAATACATTCATACTACAAAGTAGTACTATTTAATTACAGTTAAAGAGTACCGTTTATCAAGTAGCTTATTTAGTATCGTTTAATCATATGTTTGATTTAATTGTACCAAAAGCAGAACGATTTAATTAATTAGACTTAATGGTACTAAAAGGAAAGTTATGCGCTTAAATGAAAAGCTATCTTTTTTAACGCAAATCAAATCGCGTTTCAAGGTAGTTTATGGCGGGAGGGGGGGGCAAGAGTTGGGATTTCGCAGCTAGTTTACTCCTCCTCGGAAAATCTCGCCCAATTCGCATATTATGCTGCCGCGAACAGAAGAACTCGATTGCTGAATCAATTCATGCGTTATTTAAGCAATGGATAATTGGGGATGAGACCTTGATTAATTTTTTTGAGGTAAAAGAAACATATATTCGCGGTGCAAATGGAACGGAAATTTTATTTTCTGGGCTGCAAAATGCTATGTCGCTTAAATCGTTTGAGGCTGCGGATTACGTGTGGATTGAGGAAGCGTCAACACTCAAGAAAGCTACATGGGATATTCTTGAGCCAACCATTCGTAAAGAAGGTAGCGAGATCTGGTTGTCATTTAATCCTGTATTAAGTACAGATTTTGTTTATAAATATTTTGTGCTCTATCCACCAGCTGATGCCATCGTAGTTAAATTGAATTATATGGATAATCCATTTTGTCCAAGTACGCTGATAGCTAGTGCTAATCGGTTGCAAGAGCAAGATGTTGATGAATACAATCATATTTATCTTGGACATTGTCAGCAGACCCTATCGGGGGCTGTTTATGCCAAAGAGTTGCGGGCTGCCACAACTGAGAATAGGATTACCCGAGTACCGTACACTCCTGGAATCGCCGTGGATACGTTCTGGGATTTAGGTTGGTCAGATCGCACCGCAATTTGGTTTATTCAGCGGATCGGTTTAGATATTCGGATTATCAATTATTACGAGTGTCAATTTGAGGGTATCGACCACTACGTTAAAACTTTACATCAGTTGGATTATTTTTATGGCTATGATTATTTACCGCATGATGCTAACCATAAAAACATTAGTAATGGTGGTAAATCAGTAGTTGAACAGTTAAAGATGGCACGGCGTAAGATTAAGTTAATCCCAAATCGTAATACGGTTAATGAGGGAATTTTTGCGGTGCGGCGGATGTTTGCGGCTTGTGTATTTGATGAAGTTAATTGTGCTGATGGAATAACCCATTTGCGGAGTTACTGCTACCGGGTAGATGCGAATGGGCAATTCTCCAAAGAGCCTAAGCACGATGAGCATAGTCATGCCGCCGATGCCTTTCGTTATGTCGCACTGGGGATACCAACTAATCCAGCCCTTAATCAAAGCCTGTCTGGGCGCGATTATATATCGCGGATTCAAAATAAGAATCGCCCAACTAAAGCCATTGGATCTGGCGAAGTTTATTTTTAGGAAAAAAAATGCATATAGATTCACCAGCTGCACCAAGTAGCATTGCCGCTACGACTACGCCACCACCTGATACGGCGCAGATACGGCAAGACATTACTAAAGACAATCAACGTATGAGAAAGCGTGCACAGGGCCAGGCAGCGAATACTTTATTTAACGAGACTAAGCTAAGCACAGGAACCGCAACTTCATTACTCGGTTCAAATGGCAGTAAATTATGACCGAAACGCCTAAGCACGATAAAGACATTGCGCTGCGGATTCTGGATCGGCAGAAGCAGATGAGTAGTTATCGGACGAATTGGGAAAGTACATGGTGGGCGATTGATCAGAAGGTATTGCCATCACCGAATCATTGGTTTGGTAATAAGCCGCAAGAGGGAGCACGGGTTAATCAACATATTTTTGATAGTACGGCCAGCTTAGCCTTAGGTAAATTTTCGGCAGCGATGGAATCAATGTTAACGCCGAGAAATACTCAATGGCATAAATTAAACGCAGGTAATTTATCGGCAAATGTAGAAATTCAGCGTTATTTAGATAGTGTTAACGATATTTTATTTAAGGCACGCTATAGCCCTGCGGCAAATTTTGCGAGTCAGATTGCCGAAGTGTATTTAAGTTTAGGTAAGTTTGGCACTGGGGCGTTATTTGTGTATGATGAGTTGGGTAAGGGGATACGCTACAAGTCGATTCATTTATCTGAGTTATTCATAATTGAAAATGCGTTTGGTGTAGTGGATACCGTACACCGTAAATTTCAATATACCGCCCATCAAGCCGTAGAGATGTTTGGAATTGATAAACTACCAGAGAAAGTGATTAAGTCGTTAGACAAAGGGCAGCGCGATAAGTTTACCTTTATCCACTGTGTTGAACCAAACTATGAATATGATGCTTATGATCAATCATTAGCTAATTTTAAATGGCGAAGTTACTATGTTCTTGAAGATGATAATAGCTTAGTT
>JAIETQ010000036.1 GCA_019744995.1 Amoebophilaceae bacterium | reverse complement strand
ACAGAAAACACAGAAAAAGAGATTAAAATTTTTTAAATTTGGTTGATATTACAGTGTGTTGGTAATATTAAGATTACTTTAAAACGTCAGATTTGGTAAATTAAATTTGACACATTAACATAGGATGAACAAGATGAATATTCCGATAATAATTATATACAGTTCGGTTTTGACCTTATCAAAATTCCAAAATTTTTATCATATTATGTTAGACAAGAAAACGCTGATATAAAAATAGAAGGGTCATCATATCTGACATCAACGTCAAGAGGTGATGCAAGACCAGACACATCTTCAAGTTCCATGTTAAAGTTTAATTTAGGAGAAGCATTTGAAGATATTTACTCATTACATTTTGATTATTATACACAAGTTCATTCACTAATTTGTGATTATCTATCACAAGATTTTGAAGCGTATAGATTAGAAAATTATAACAAACTATCCATTGATTTCTTTTATAGTCAATATAGATATATATTAGCTAAACGTCCACAAACTTAACAATTTTACAAATATCAATTCAAGTTATATGTTATAATACCGATAATTATTTGTAATTTATAACCTTTCATTGCCCAGAGTGTGAGTTATTCACATTCATTTAACTATGTAAAAGGAATAAAAAATGAAATCAAATAATTACGTTATTCAACTCAAATGGATTCTTCTTGAAAAGTTTTGTGATTTGTCTGGCTATTCTGAAAATGCAATTAGAATCAAATTATCCAGAGGAATTTGAATTCCTGGTGTAATTGCTTTGAAGAAAGCTGGTAAAATTCATGTAAACATTGTAGAGTATTGCAAATGGCTTGAAAACGAAGAAAAGCTGGCAGCCTAAAAAAAAAGCGTGCCAGCTTTTTTCTTAAATAACTCCCCCACTTGCTGCCTTTAATTTTCTTAAAATTTATCTAATTAAATTAACTCAAATAATGCTAAAATAAAGAATTATACTTATTTAGGAAATTTCAATGAGTAACGATAATTTACCACAAGGCATTTCCGTTAGAAAATTCAAGCATTGCTCTGTAATACAAATTGATTTTATATATCAAGGTGTTAGATGCAGAGAAACTATTAGAGAAGAAGCCACACCAAAAAACATCAAAAAAGCAGAAATATTAAGAAAAACTGTTATTTCAGAAATAGATAGAAAAGGTGAATATTTTAATTTTGCTGAATTTTTCCCTAATTCTCCAAAAGTAAAAATATTCTGCTCTGAACAAAAAAAGCCAAAGCATTTATTAAGCGAATTATTAATGCGCTATTTGGCTCAATCAAAAAACATGGTTGAAAACAAAAAACTGTCACCTTCTACATTTGACGGTAATAGAGAAATTGTTGAAAATAATTTAATCCCTAATTTAGGTCACATATATATTGAAGATTTAAGAGTTAGAGATGTAAAAGACTGGCTTTTATCTCAGGGTGGCGTTGTTAAAACACTAAAAAACAAATTAAGTGTGTTAAGTGTAGTTCTAAATGAAGCTAAAAATGATGAGATTATAGAAAAAAATCCAGTTGAGCAAATATCAATAACCAGATTTCTAAACGGTATTGCTAATAATAGCGATTATGAAGTAGAACCATTCACAGAAACAGAAAAACAAACTATTATAGATGCGGCAGAAAATCAGTTTAAAAATTTAGTTCAATTTGGCTTTTGGTCTGGTCTACGAACAAGTGAATTAATTGCTCTAAGGTGGAAAGATATTGACTTTAAAAATGGATTGATAAAAGTAGTTCAAGCTAAAATTGAGAATACTATTAAAGGGACAAAAACTAAGGCTGGAACAAGAACAGTATTATTGTTACCAAAGGCAAAAGAAGCATTAGAACATCAATTACAATACACGAAAGACTGTGAAATTATATTTAACAATCAAAATACTAATAAGCCCTATTCAGATAGTAATTTAGTTGGTAATGCTTGGAGGCGGCTATTAGCAAAACTTGATATTAAATACAGAAATACATATCAAATGAGGCATACTTATGCAAGCACGCTTTTGAGTAATGGTGAAAATGTTTGGTGGTTAAGCAGTCAAATGGGTCATGAAACAGTTGAAATGATTTTTAAACACTATGGTAAATGGATACCACAAAATCAAAAAAATGGCTATAAATTAGTAGGTAATTATAGCTAATTCCCAGATGCGACACGCATACGACACGTAAGTTTTGAGGGGTTAATTAATATAAAATAAAAACAAATGGTTGTACTACTTGCGCTGGGTCTTCGAATCCCGCCTTTTCCGCCACGATAAAAATCAAAACCCTATCTAAGTATCTATTTTACAATCATACATCAATACAATCAATATCTTATACATTGTTTAAATTTGTTTGGTATTTTGTCATAAATTTGATATAAATTACTATTAAAATTAACCAGTATTATTAATCATAATTTTTGAACTATCATAGATTATAATTAATAATATTCCAAGCCCAGGTTTATATCTGGGGTTTTCTATTTGGAGTATCAATCATGAACCCCCCCCCCTCTAGCGCGCCACAGCTTAGTCGTCGGCGAACAAGTTAATCACAATGGAATAAATTATACAGTCGAGAATGAAAGTTTTGAACGGTATGATTTAGAGCCAGATCGATTATGTTGCTGGAAAGGTAGAACAGTTTATTAATGCCAACTTGACAAGCGGATTAGCAATAGTTGATAATTACGCAATGATGTTAATAACACCCACTTAAGTTAAATTATGAATAAACGCTATGAAATTTATAAATGGCTGTCAGACACTATTAAAACTCTATCATGGGGAGCTAGTGGAATGATGGCATATTTTAGTATTGGTGCGCCAAGTATCCGCTCAGTATTAACTATATTATGGTATTTTGGCGGTTTACAAATACTCGCTTTTAAGTTGAATCTTAAGGCATTGGAAGAAAAAGGAGAATAATATGGATACAGTTATGTGGATCAGCTTAATAATAGCAATCATTGGTTTAATTGCGTTATTCATTCCAACAGGTAAACATAAATCAAATAACCACAGACACCAACATTAAATACACCCCCGCAAGATTAGCGGGGTTTTTAATGCTATGCATGATGACATACACGTGGAATAGTGCGATAATTGGATTTTGGAGAAAATTATGAAAGATTTACGTGAGTTACACGAGTATCTAATTAAAACAAATAGTCAAACCAAAGTTAAAGATATAATAATGGAAGAGATTGAATATAATTATCCATATGTAAAAAAGGAAGACTTAAAATATATTGAAGTAATATCAAGCCCATCAGTAAACAAATTTGACGGTATTAACATATCATTTAATACCATTATTGATGGAAAGACATGTAATTTTACATATATTAATAATGAATCATCATTAGATATAAAAATGGAAGGTAAAAAGATAACTCCGTCAGGGGAAATACAAGACTTTCCATTTATTTAACTAAATAGATGTCAAGCCCGAACTAAAAGTGCACCACTTTTAGTCAAATTAAAAACAAATTCCCCGACGTAAAAGTGCACCATTTAAATCCACATTTCTTACATTTTAGCAGGGATAATTCCTGCCTTCA
>JAIETQ010000018.1 GCA_019744995.1 Amoebophilaceae bacterium | reverse complement strand
CAGCGCCAGTAATATTTTCAATGCTAGCGTGTAGCGCAAACTCAGTACCGTTGTCACTGGTTATTGTTTTGAAGGGTAATAGCGTGAATGCTATTACTTTCTCCATCTCAGCCAAGACGGTTACAGCCTCTTTGTTGGGGATTTTTCTAACAATCTCAAACTTGGTTGCCTTGTCTGTAAGTGTCAATAGATACGATTTTTGGTCAAGCCCAAAGATGGTATCGATTTCCCAATGCCCAGGTTCCAGCTTCTCGTTTGCTACAGCAGGTCGTTCGGCAATGTTTTTCTTATTAACTACCGCGCAAGCGGTGTCCTTATTGAGTTTCTTGCGGTATTTCTTTTTACCATGACGTAAGTTTAAATACAGCTTTCCACCATTTCTCTTGTCTTCATTGATATGTTTATACAATGTTGGATGGCTAATTTTAAGTTTGAATGTTGCTTTTAAACGCCCACAAAGTTGCTCTGGAGAGGTTCGTTCTTGCAGTGAACTGAAGATAAATAAGCTTGCATCATCAGTAAGATTTGACATCTTTCTGGTCTTAAAATTAACAGCTTTCTTCCGCTCAACGGTAAGCGATCCACGAACCACATCTTGGGTATTTTTGCCCAACGCGCTTAAACTGTAAAAAGTTGAGTTCAAAATACTCAGCTCCGATGGTTTAGCCAATACTTTGATTCAGAAAACTAGTATTTTGAGCATAAATTGACTTGTTTTCAGACATTTTATGTAAAGTTGTCATAGTACATTAAAACCCACGTTTTGCAATACTTTACGTGCAGATTTTACACTTTCGGGGGGATGGGCAAAAATACCCTTTCAGCCATTTTATTTGTAAGTGTAGGTACTTTGTTCATTTGCTGATCACGAGTTACTGCGCCAACACAAAAAAAGAATCAAATGTCGAAATTATGAAGTCAAAAATCTAATTAAATAATAACTATCTAAAGCACCACCAGGTGCTTTTTTCATATCTAGACAATAATGTAATTTATTTTTTGTAAGAATGTACAATTTTTGATTATGTTAAAACTAAATCATTACATTATATTTGTCACTTATTTAATCAAAATTTATTTGCCTTTGGCAAGGAGTCTATAATGTATGATAAAAATTTATCTCAAAAATTAGCAATCACATCTGATTTAGAATCTGCACTAGTTTTAGAAATTAAAGAGAGTAAAGATATTTGCAAATTAAATTACGACGCTTATAATCTTGCTGTTATTGGTCAATTTGATTTAGTTAAAAAATTAATTAGTTTTCGCAATAGTTTTTGGTCTAAAAATCTGGTGGATTATACACCACTGATGCGGGCGATTAATGAAAAAATGAGTCTTGAATTTATTCAAAAATTAGTTGAATGTGGTGATCCAATTTCTTTTGGTATGAGCGATGATGGTTATACGGCACTTGATTACGCATATCGAAATGGAAATGGGTTTGAGGACGATGGCGATGAATGTGGGCTTTTGGTTAGTTATGGTATATACGAACTTGAAGTTTTTGAATATTTATATGAAATGAGTGAATTAAATGAAGGACTTACTTTTTATAATGAGCATGTTTCGAAGGAATTCAACTTTCAAAAATTTAGCGATGTAGCTTAGACACCTTTTTGGTGTCTTTTTTTATATTTAAACATATTTCTAATTCTTTGAATTTGATCATCTGTATAATGTTGGCGATGTAATGTTTTATCATCGGTGTAGATCACATGAAAAATTGTGCTTACGCCAATAAAAATAACTATTCCTAATAAAATCCACAAGAATGTCATGTTATTCCTTTTATCAAAATGTGAAAAATTTTCAATTAATGAGTAGTTTGTAAGTAAATATAATTATATATGTATAACTGTAAAAATATATATAATTATATTTAGTGTAATAAACTTTGCAGTTTTACGTTGTTATGCTATATTTCCCATAACGAGCGCCTTATCGCTTCAGTCTCGGTTGCTAAAGTTTCAATTTCTTTAGATCTTTTATTTATTTTGTCTTCGCGGTCATTAAGTTCAGTTTCTTTTTGATTTAACTCTATCATTAATTGCTGATGTCTTATATTTGCTTGTGTTTCCAGTTGTTTAATTTTGTCTTCTGTGGATTTGATTAATTCTGGATCCAAGTATCTCACTAAGCGATTTGTCTCCTCTTCTGCAGTTATTTTATTTGCTTCTAATGTATTTAATATCTTCTTTGCAGTTGATATATCAGTTTGAATTGCTGATAAAACATCTTGAGCAGTTTCGATTTTTATTGATATTGTGCGTATTTTTTGCTCTTTTTTTCGTTCACTTATATAATTAAATTGTTGGTTACATAACTTCAAAAGTATAAGCCCAATGATTGATAAAAATATAGAAAGTAGACTACTTCGCACTGGATATATCTCAAACAATTGTGCTATTTTGTCGGCAAATGTCCCATGCTGATCAACGAAAGTTATGAGATTGTTATTGGCTGTTATACAATCTGTTGTCGTAGCAAAATCTGGTGTGACACTACATCCTGTAATTATTAGACAGAGTAATATTGCAATTAGGTTTTTATATGATTGAATCATCTACATTTACCTTTTTGAATGTGAATTTTTGGCGGGTTTCATCGGATATTTCGAAGCTATCGATAATTTCGTAGCGATTGGATTTACCGTTGTATTTGTGAATTGCAAAGCGTTCTGATTGCTCAAAGTAGCGGATATACGGGTTAAGGCTCATGGGAGAGCAAATAATCACCTGTGCTAGTTCGTTGGATTCTAATTTTTGTTTGTAGTGGTAAAACATGTGATCAAGTTCGCGATCTTTTTTGAGAGTTATCTCTAATTCTACTGCAATTTTTATTGGTTTGTTGTTTTCCAAGGCTGTAATGACAATGTCGGAGTGTTTGCCTTTAATTGTACGATATTCGTTCTCTTTTTCTCTGGCAATAGCTTCTAGTTGTTTGATGATTTCACTTAATTTCCCGTGTTTTCGGGCAACAATCACGTCTAATTGCGCTTGTTTGCTGATGTTTTTTCGGTCAAAGCGTACTTGTGCAATTAGTTGGCGTTCGTTTTGCATTCCTGTAATGCGTACTCCATTATTGATGAGGGTTTGCTTGATTTCGTGATAGAAATATTGCAAATAAAGGTTGTGCTTGATTAGTGAAATGTTGGTTTTGTCTAGGCTGGTTGCGGTCATTTCGAGAAGTTGATTTTGTTCGAGCTGTTTTTGTAGTATTTTTTGGCGGGTTTCGTTGTTTGTGTTATCAATGATGGTTTGGCTATCTCCAAGCAGCTTGGCCAAACCGACGTCAGTCAACATGATCAGATAGTTGGAGTTAACTTTGAGGTATTTCTCTTCCTGAGCAAAGCCTTTTTTGATTAAACTTTTAACATTTCTGTGGCAAACTTTGTAGTCAATGTCTAAGATTCTTGCCAGTAGTTTGATGGTAGAATATTCCCAAGTATGGAGGTGCGTCATTATCTTTTTTTGACGTTCGAGGCCGATTTTTTTGTCCTGGCTCTTGTCGATTTTGACTAGTTGAGTGTTATTGTTTGTGGGTATTATTGGCATTTTTGTACCTGTTATATAATC
>JAIETQ010000068.1 GCA_019744995.1 Amoebophilaceae bacterium | reverse complement strand
CAAGATCAGATAAATCAATTTTTGTCTCATTGTATATTTCTTCCTCAAGAGTTGGTTAAAAAATTCTATCTTAATACTTTTTACTTTTGCAAATAATTTGGCGACAATATATTGAAATAATTTTATAAAGAACTCTTAATTCCATTATTATTTCGCGCTAACACCGCAGAGGTTGATAGCATTCAGGCAAAATTTCATCATTAAAATGGCACGGAGGTTATTCCGTGCCAACCCAATATATAAAAGAATTGCCTATTTTGTTATTGAACCAGTTACTATTGTTGTATAAATAATATCATCCATTAGAGTAACATCAGTAGTATCATTGTCAGAAACTAATTGTGTACCGTCAGTCCATGTTAGTGTGGTTTTATTATCGTTATCGCCAGTTCCATCATCTTTACGACTACAGTTATCGGTTGAACAGAATATCCCTACCGCCTGAATAGAGCTGGTGTTAGATTTATTGTAAATTTCATTAGTATTTAATAAATAGTTGTCCGTTCCATCACCATGAGCAGACTTCTGAGTTACTATTTTCACAATAAATGTTTTACCATGATAATTTCCCAAGAACCAGTATTCATATCCAGCCATAGCACAATCAACAGTATCAAGGCGTGGATCATCACAGCGATCTCCCCAAGCAGACCTAATAATATCTTCATAGCGAGTTCTCTGAATATTAATATCACTCATTCCAATATGACCATCTCCGTACGATGGCATAAAATTACTATATGTCGCTTTAGTATTTTTCTCAAAATCAGTCACTCCTTGAGAATTCGTATATTTTTCATTATAAAACTTTACTCCAGTACCAGCATTAAATGCAAATGGCTGATATTCCATATGTGAGCCAACTTTCCACATCCATGATGGAGCAAGTATATTCATCGATTCCTTATTCTCCCAATAAGCTTTAGGAGCAAATTCAGACTGACGTTCAAATGCAATATGTTCCACATCGCCTGAATCAAGAGCATCGGTTGAAAGATCATGCGTAAAATCATTATTAGCACTTTCATACTTGATATTATACTGACCATAGCGATCTAGAGTTTTGCCATCTGCCGAATGATAAGGGATTTCAAGCATAATTGTTGTCGACTCATACTTAGTCTCTGATTCGATACCAGTTTTTGATTTTACACAGATTGCATTAAAATCAACAATACCATTTGAAGTACCACCATCAGTATGCGATTGATCAAATTTTAGCTTGCTGACAGTGCACTCACCAGCGTTTCCGATATTACTATTAAAGGTTGTTGAATTAAGTAATGGTTTACTTGAAGAAAACATTTGCGTATTAATCATAGTATATAACTCAGTATTGCTGATACCTGAGAAGTACGTATTGACATTATTATTAAGATTAGTGAATTTAGACGCATACTCACTATCCAGTTTCGTTACCGTTTGTTCAAACCCTGATTCACCACTTCCAGAGATATTACCCAAATTAGAAAACTCAATTGAAGCGTTACACGCATAATGATACGCCAACTGAGCCAATTGCATATTGTAAAGCTTCTGATACGAAGCGACCAGATTCATGCCGTAATATTTGACAGTATAATTATAACGGTTAATATATGACATAAAATCCATTGATTTAGGGAACGTTGACACCATTGCATTTTTATAATTAACTTTGGCAGCAGCAACTTTTTTATATGCAGAAGCATCACCCAAGGTAGTAGACTCTGCTGAATAAGTCGTAGTGAATGTGGTAAACATGGTATCTACATCATATTGAGAGTCCGTTCCAGTAGTTGATGAAGTAACATCAATCGCATCAATAATCGCCACATCACTACAATGTTGTCCAGCATAAGCGTAAAGTGAACTTAAATCTGTGACTGAGCTGCTGTTACTACCAAATACATTCGCGGTAGTAAATTCTGAATATTTAGCTTGCACATCATTAATCGAGGTTTGAACTAAGGTAAAAGAATCAGTTAAGGCATTACCAGTATAGGCTTTATAAAATTCACTAATTGTATCCAGTGTAATAGCGGATATATTCATGGATGTTTCAAGCTTAGTCAGTATTTGGTTTAGTTTTTCACTAATTTCTTTCATATACTTAATCGAAACATCTTCTTGAACCCCAAAAATTAAGTTTTGTAGAACACCTGCCGCCCATGTTGCAGGAAAAGCAGCAAATGCCATACCAAAAGCTCCTTTGTTACTTTCCCATACCCAATTTACAAAGCTGTTTTTAAATAATGGCTCTGGTGCTGCTTGAAGACTATTTCCTGTCGCTAGTTTATTACTACTAGAAACAGTTTTCGCGGCGGTTGTTCCACCTGAGGCGGTTAAACCAGAAGAACCACTATTACAAGCACTTAAACCAACAGTGGACAATGCAATCGTTAAAACAATTAATTTTCGCTTAAAAAGATTTTTCATGTTTAAACCCTACAAGATAAGTTAAGTAATATAGTTATAATTAACTTTAGTTATTTTATAGGGTATATAATTATTCAACCATCACCATTTTGAGTAGGGTAGCATAATTAACAACAATATCAGAATGATATCCAAATCAAACCTTAAATAAATAGGCAACATTTAACAATTAAACCTCAAACTAGCTAATTATTGATCTAAATAAGGCAAGGATTACAATAACTCACAAAATTTTATAGCGATTGGATTGACTAAACGATAGCTTGATTTGCTGCAATAGAAGATGCAGAATAAGAATAGACAGAAATTTAACACACTGATCAACTTAATGATGCAGTGCCATGCACTCAACAAAACTAATCATATTGCTGACTCCAGTTAGATAATTTGGCCTCAAGAATTATCACCGACGGACGCCATAAAGATTCAGGAATGCCAAATGGAAATCCATAAGTTAAGGCGGTTGCAATAAGAAGCTTGGTATTTACAATCGACAGTGAAAATTTAATACATAACTGATTTCTGATTATTGCCGCTACGGTTTCCCGCTTGACTTCAAGCATTTCGGCAATCTGTTCCTGCGTTATACCGCAAATGAGTAAAAATAAAACTTCTTCTTCGCGCTTGGATAATTTAAGCTCTGGAATATCAATTGCTGTGGATTTCTTTTGATTCAGCAGATTCTGAATATACTCATTATAGCCCGCTATCCGATAATTAAAGGCAATACTCTGAAGAGCAACCACCCTGCCCTGTGGATTAAAGATTGGTAAAAAAGTGATCAGATAACTCTTAATACCTCGGTCATAAGGTAATGAATCAATAAAGCTAGCTGGGTGACCAGTCTTAAACACATATTGCTGAATGCGAAAAACTTTTCGCGCATAACGGTGAATTACGTGCGCGGTTTGAGCGTTATACCATTTACCGAAATACCAAATGGCGGTATCAATTCTTGAATAATGTTGATAACTGGCATCAAACATTTCATGCCCATAGCTTAATCCAATCGAACGAGCACTTTGATTGGTCGCCATAACTGTATCGTAGCGAAAATCTATGATAGTTGAGTGCATTGGCGCACTAATACAGGTCTTAAAAAAAGGTGCTACCACTTCCTGAATATATTGATCCGTCTCTTTAGCATCCAGCGGAATAATCTCTTGCGGATTTTCATTAAACCATTGCGTCTCGCACAAACTATACGCTCGACAT
>JAIETQ010000017.1 GCA_019744995.1 Amoebophilaceae bacterium | reverse complement strand
TTTGCCTTAAGTGTTGCCACTTTATTTGAAACAGCCATTGACAAATCGGTGAATAGTCGTTGATACATACGGTGCACTGAATAATCCATCCACTTATTAATAATTGTCATAGTATAACTATCCATGTCTAAATCAATACCAGCTTGCATCAATTGAAATATTGGCGCATCAGCTAAACTTAGCACTGTCAAATCGTTATCTGTAATTTCACCAGTACCGCTAATGAGTGAGTTATGGATTTTGTTAATTTTATTATAAAGTAAAATTTGAAGACCACCAATTGATTTAGCATCAGACGTTTGATACTTATCGGTTGCTGGATTAAAGCAAACGTTTTTAGCCCTAAAGTTATCTTTATCCCAAGTAAAATCACAGTTATAAACTTTCTTAACATTTTGACTTTCTTGCGATTTAGCGTTAGTAATAGAATAAGCCATAATATCTGACATAGTAAATACTGGTGGAATTGCAATTGCATCTGCTTTAGCTTGATCATTGCTAGTATTTTTGTCAATTGGATTAGAATATACATCACCAACGGCACTAATAACTAAATTACCTAACTGGGTATTTTAGCCCATCCCCCGAAATTGGCGGATTGGTTATAAACTCTGTGCTTAAATTTAACGTTAATGTCCACGAATTATTTTGGTGCGTAGATGATAATAGCTGAATAAGTTAATAAAAATAAAAAATACTAAAACCATAGGTATTACAAAAACATGATAAACATTACTCAACTTATCAGCTAAAAAAACACTGATTCCACTGGTTAGAAACCCACTCCAAATTAAACTAAACTCTGTGCCGATAATTAAAAAAACTAAACTAATAGACAAATCCATTATTTCATAGTGAATTAGTTTATTGATGATTGACTGTATAGAGTTATAAAATAAAGCGATAACTAACACAGATATAAAAATCAGGTGCTTATAGTACAAATTATAACTTACAAATATAATTGCTAGCATAAAAGCTATTAACATCCCAAGAAATAGTTTATTTATGTCTATACTTGAAAGAAAGTGAGCTATTACTAAATTAGCAATTAGAGATACAATACTCGCGATTAAGATCATTGAGCTGATTGTATCTGGCGGTATATTTAGAGTGCTCTGTAATAGAATAGGTAAAATAAAGTACCATTCAACTAGGAACGCACCAATCAATACTCCTATACCAGCGCGAGCCAACATATGGCGAGAATAGAAAGTTAAATATGACCATATTTCTTTAGCTTTGCTACTAGAAATACCTTTTTTATAGCGAGATAAGCGCACTTCTACAATGGACGTGATTAGGTTTAAAATTAATAATGGCATAAACATTACTTGATATGTCGAGGGATGAGACATATTACCGAATCCATTTGCTTGATATAAGTCATCATTCATGGTAAATACCATAGTTAACTTATGTAAAAATGTAGCTCCAATTAAGCTGAAGACAATAATAATAAACACTAATTTAATCAATACATAAAATTGAAGTTTGGATTTCACTATACCAATTAAGCTATGCAACATCATAGATTTTTCCAAAGCAAACGCTATAACAAATAAAAAGGCAAATACCACAAAAAAACAAGCCCATGGCAATGTGATGCTTTGTAGGTGTAATGCTATATGAAAGAAAATTAAAAATCCCGATGGAATGATAAATGCTATTTTACCAATTAAACTACGAGGGTTTATGCGCAATCCAAAGTATAAAACTACGCCAAAAAATAAAATACCAATACTAAAAATCAAAGTAAATAATAACTCAAAATAAAAAGTTGCTGGATACCATTTGGTAGTATTAAAAAGAGCTTTGGCTATTGAATGATGGTCACCTAACAAAACAAAAAAACTTAGATATTCCACAAAAATCCGAAACATGAATCCCATAAGCAAGACCTTTTCATGTAAGCAAAACTCATTTTGCCAAACATAACCCAAGGCGCTATTATTTAGTTTGTATTTGATCATTATTCATGCTAACAGCATAACCGCCACCTAAATCTTGATATAGCGAAACTCGCACTAATAAAGTATCCAGCTTGGTTTGCGTCAATGCAATTTGAGCTTGCGTGACGCCAACTTGGCACTCTAAAACCGTCGTTAGATTACTAAGTCCATTTTGAAACTGCGCTAAATCATTGGAGCATCCTTGTTCTAAACTTAGATTTGCTTGGCTAAAATGTTGATAACGACTACTATATAATTGATTAGCCACTAAGTCATTTTCAACATCACGTAAGGCTTTGCGTACAGTTTGTTCATAAACATAATAATCCTTAGAATATAATGCCTTGGATGCTTGAATTTGTCCAAAAATTTGTGCATTTAATAGTGGAACGGTGGCGTAAGCATCACCCATACTCATGTTGCCTGGGTTAGTGATTTGGTCAGCAGTAGGTGCATTTTTCGCCAATAAAGTATCCAACTGTATAGTTGGTAATAAGTTTGCTATTGCTTTACCTATGCCCGCATCACTAGCCGCTAATTGTTTCATAGCTGCACTTACATCTGGACGATTTGCCAAAACTGTCATCGGTAACGTACCTGGCACAATAGATTCAATCGTTAATTGAGTAAAATTATTCTTAGTAGATAAACGTCCAGGGTTTTGATTAATCAGATAATGTAATGAATTTTGACTAACTAATAAATTGTTTTTAATTGTTTCAATTTGTCCCATGGTTTGCATCACATCACTATCTGCATTACTAACTGTTTTAGCATCAGCTAACCCCAGACTAAATTGCTGGCGATAACTATTTAGACGCTCTTCATAGATTTTTAATAGGTCTTCACTCAATTGTAATTGGCGTTCTTGGCTCAACCACGTAAAATATGCGTTTACCGTTTGTCCAATTACACTTAATTTCACACCATTAAGATTTTCTTTACTTATTTCTACCTGAGAGTTAGCCTGTTCTTGAGCCTTTATTTGTCCAAAAATATTAAGTGTATAACTAGGGAAAACACCTACAAAATAACCAGGACTTCCTAAAGTTGGCATATCACTATAACCAAGTAATAGCGGTAAATTTGGAATCCAACTAAGTTGAACCTGTCTGAGTTGAGCTTGGGCATTATTTAAGTTAGCAATTGCAATCAACACATCGCTATTTTGCTGAATAGCTCGTTCTACTAATTGATTTAATGTGCTATCATTAAATTGTTGCCACCATTCTAAATGTGCCAAACTTTCAGCAGACATTAAGTTAGTTGAACTTTCTATATTATTCCAATGATCTGGAGTGTTAATCTTTGTAATCACAGAGCTACTATTAAAAGCACAACTAGTGAGTGAGATCAATATTCCAGATCCAAGCAAATTACTTAACAGTTTTTTCATTTTTGTACTGTGCCCATAAAAGATAAATACATGGAATAACTATTAAGGTTAAGATAGTGCTGCTTAACATACCACCAACCATTGGAGCTGCAATATGGCGAACTATAATAGAGCCAGTTCCAGCAAACATTAATATCGGTAATAATCCACCAATGATTGCGCATACTGTCATCATTTTAGGGCGTAGACGGTGAAGGCTTCCTTCTACGATAGCAACGTATATATCCTCATTAGTTATTTTTCGATTGAGGGCGGTTATCTCAGAGCGTTTATCAGCTAAAGATTGATTTAAATA
>JAIETQ010000001.1 GCA_019744995.1 Amoebophilaceae bacterium | reverse complement strand
ATATTATGTTTATCCACTAATTATTGATTAAGGTGGATTATTTTGAAGGGTATAAAAATGAAAAAAATATTCAGTAACGTTATTTTAGGCGCTTTTGCAGTTTGTTTATCTCAAGTGGCTGTTGCCCTTGAAACAATTACGGTTGCCGCAACACAAACTCCCAATGGAGATTTATTAAACATGATTAAACCTATTCTGGCAAAACAAGGTTATGTGTTGGAAATTAAAAACTATACTAGCTATAACGACCCAGGTGTGCGCTTAATCTCAAGTAATAACCCAAATCTTGATGTTGAGAATAAAACTTGTGATGTTAACTTTTTTCAACATGTTCCATATCTTAACGAATATAACAAATCATTTGACACTGATTTAGTTTCGGTCGGTAAAGTTTTCTATATTCCGTATCAAATTTATCCAAATAAATTAACGCAAAGTAAATTAATTAAATCACACCATGTTAATGATATCACTGAAAACGCAACGGTTGGAATTCCTGATAACGAAATTAATGGAGCTCGCGCGTTAAAATTACTCGCCGCCGCTAAGCTAATTATGCTAAAACCAAATGTTACAATGCCTGAGATTGATGATATTGTTCGTAATCCACATCATATCGTTATTACAAAAATTGATAGCGCTGTTTTAGGACAAATGCTAGAAAATAATAAAGTTGATTTTGTGGTGATGAATAGTCAGCAGGCTAAATTAGAGCGAGTCGATACAGCAAATTCTTTTTTTATTGAAAACCAAAACAGTACCTACGCAAATATTTTAGTTTCTCGCAAAGACAATCTAAATAGTCCCAAAGTTCAGGCTTTATATGATGCGCTGACTTCAGATGAAGCTAAACATTTAATTCAAACTAAATTCACAGGCATAGCACCCTCATTTTAATCGCATTGAGTAAATAATTCTAGGCTTACGGTGATTTAGTAACTCGATCTATCTGCTATGAGATAGTCAGCAAAAGCTGAATCAAAAAAGAATCCTAAGTAAACATGAATTAGCTAGTTGTGCACTAACATATGGTTACACTAATTAGTTGTCTAATTGGTGTAAGCTTGGAAAAGTTGACTAAAATAGAAATAATTTATTTACGGCGCATAAAACACATTTGTCTCCCAAGTGAGACATTTTTCTATTTGGCTTAATGTTAAAATGATTTCTGTAAAAATAACGTTAAGTGCATAAATATACAGAAACTAACTAAGACTAGTACCAAAAAATTTATTAAATTCGATGCTAAGCGATACATTAGCTATTTAAAACCAATTAAAAAAGATACTGAATGACTTTAAATTTCAAACAAACTCTACTTGCTTGTAGCTTCATAACCCTCAGTGTTTTGATTAGTGGTTGCATTAATACTGGACATAACGAGTCTAGCAACAACGGCACCACGACTTTATCACAATCAAATGACTTAATAATTGAACCTAGCGCAACCATTCCAGTGCTGGCCAATAGCACAACCAATAGCATAATTTATGTTCACAATAACTCAAGCCAGCAAATTTCGGGAATTAGCTATACCGTCATCAACAATGCTGCAACTAATAATCAATTTAAAATAACCGCTAATCAATGTAGCACTATTGCAGCGCAGCAGTCCTGTGCTCTAGAATTCACAACCCCAATTGTTGATGACATCAGCAGCAATGGCTCAGCGATCATTCAGGCTCACCATGATAATAAAACAACACAACAATTAGTTAACTATAGCAAAGTCACAACAGATAGTCAACACGGTATCCAATTCATGCCAACAACTGACTTACTTAACGAAAGCTCTAGCTTTAACACCTTATATCTTTATACCAACTCCGAAAATAACTATACTCTAGAACATATCCGTAGCCAGAACCCGCAATTAACAATTACACAGCAACACACCAACAAAAATGCTCAACAACAAATTATTGCCATAGAAGTCTACAAATCAAAATCCGCAATAGGTGAATCATTTGAATTAAGTGCTACTAGTCGAAACGTACAGAATCATCAACTATACACAAATAACTTAAATTTAAGTACAACCCCAATTAACAATGGCGCAATTTTAACTGTTGGCGCAACACCTGTCACCAATACAGCCAACACCAGAACCGCGTCTATCTTAGTAATAAATTCTGGCAATCTTCAAGCAACATCTATAAGCCCAGTTTACCCAGCCTTGCTAACCCAAACTAGCGGAACAAACTCATGTGGCTCAACCCTTGCCGCCAATGCCTATTGCTACATTTATTACACGATTAATGATACTTCCAATAGTGGAGAAAGTACCATCACAATTAATTATAGCGGCGGTTCACAAACAACCATTAGCAAAACCGTATCCTGGTATAACCAAAAAGGTACCGTTATGTTAGTTGGAGTAAATCCGACTCAAAATCCGCTACTATTATTTAATAATTCTGGCTCTACCAACGTAACTATCCAAAATCTAGGACAAAATACCCTGACGGGGATTACAATTACGCCTAAAGATGCAAGCACGATCATTAATAACACCTGTAGCTCACTTGTAAAAACCGCAACTTGTACCTTTACACTTAAATGGAATTCATCATCTTCGCCAAGTCGGGTGCTCTTTGAAGTAAAAGGTAATTATGTTGCCAACGGTAACAAGGCCTACAGTCGGCTTTATAATTTACCAACGGCTCAAGCCACCTATGCCTCAGTTAATGTCTGGTTAAATAGCTCGAGTGGTTTTAGTAGTGGCGATGGTTCATCGGGAAATCCGTGGAAAATCAATACTAACACTACGGCGTACTTAACTTTTATTTATAGCAATAGTGGTAATCAAACCGCGCAGAATTTTAGCACCACCGTGTCTGGAACTCTGCCAGCTGGTTGGACGGTATACTCAAATAGTTGTAGTAGTGCTCTTGCTGCTGGCGCTAACTGCACGGTTGTATTTAGTTTTTCAACCAGTAGCTCTGGATCTCACAATTTTAGCGGCGTAATTTTATATGGAACGTGGACAGATCAGGCACGACCAAGTGGAGCAACAACCTCAACCTCACCAACTTACTATGTGAACACAACCGTTCCAGTCACCGTTGCAATTAAATACACAGGACTTGAAACCTCACGTGGACAATATGGACATTACCAACTTTCTACCTCAGATGGCAGCTCAACCACGGTTAATATTTCTACAAGTTGTGGCTCTATCGCCTATGGACACGGCACTAACCTCAGCTGGGTGAACAGCACTCAAGTTTCAAATCTAACCATAAGTGGCAACGTTACTGACGTTTATATGCTCTACAACCGTTATTGTGCAGCTGGAGCATCAGTCAGTTTCAGTGTCTATAGCACCAGTGGTGGTTCTGCACTTTATACCAAATATTACGATTTATACGCAGCAGGACAACTTTACAGCTTAGTCATCTCCAATAATATGTATACTGGCTATCAGCTAAGTAGTTATATTAGTGCTGGTCATGTCTGCGATGCATTAGGCATAAATGGCAAACCAGCATTCAATACTGACCCTCAAATGCTATATAAAATGTATCTCTACTGGAGAAACGATGGGATTACCCCAATCGGAATTACAACCGACACTGGAACCAGCTGGACGAATACCTTTTACTACCCATTGTTTAATTCAATCAGTGCAAGTGGTGGAAGTTTCTGGAGTGGCGCAGCCGCCACTTGCAGAGATAACATTGCTGGAAAAGATTGGATAAACGCCTCCGCGGCTGGTGGCGTGGGTAATGCAGGAGCGACAGGAAGTACTTTTAGTGATGTTTTTCTTACAAATTCAGCATATATTGGCATGTCAGGCTATACTAACTGCACAGACTATCATCCA
>JAIETQ010000062.1 GCA_019744995.1 Amoebophilaceae bacterium | reverse complement strand
GAAAATTAGTGAAAAAACTCTTGTTGCGGCGCAGCAATTGATAGTTAGTGTAGAACTTTGCAACACTGGCGTGGTGGCTGGTACGGAGGTTGTACAGCTTTATATTGAGTGTGCGAACTTCAGTGTTGTCAGGCCTCTGCGCGAATTGAAGGCATTTAGACGGGTTTTTCTTGAAAAAAATAGTTGCAAAATAGTTGAGTTCACGCTAACACAACAAGACTTAGCATATTATAATATTGATATGAAATTCACACCGGAAAATCGTAATTATGTTATTTATGTCGGTGGTAGTTCGCAAGCTACGCTTAATGCGAACTTTTCTTATTCTGGTGAAGGTTAATTATTTATTTGAATTAAAGTAAATTTGAAACGTGGTACGTAGAAATTTACGGATTAAGGCAAATTAAGTTCGTGGTGGTTCTGTTGTTTAATAAGCTGTGTCAATATTGAAAATATTGTACATTTATTCTGAGGGTTAAGATTAGGTATGAAAATTACTAATAAGAAATTGCTTGTCAGCTGCTTAGCGGCGTTGATGGCTGGTTGTTCGACGGCAAATTTGGCTGCCGTTCCGCAAAATCGGGATAGCTACAATCGGGCATTAGATGCGAGTGAAAATGAACAATTTTTACTCAGTGTAGTGCGTATGCATTATGCTGAAATGCCATATTTTGTTAGTGTGGATAGTATCACTGCAACTACTACCTTACGTACGGGTGTGCGTGGAAATATCGGCGTAAATAATATTTGGGCGACCCCACAAAATGGTTTGGCTTGGACCGTTGCGCCAGATATCGGCTTTACTCAATCGCCAACCATTACCTATTCGCCGAATCAAGGAGCTAAATTTGCCACAGGGATGTTAGCACCGCTAACTATGGGTAAAATCTTTTTATTGACTCAATCGGGTTATAGCCCTAGCGAAGTCATGAAGTTGACCATGAACCGTATTGGTAGTTTATTAAATGGTGGAATTGCCTCGGATCACGCTGGTGCTAAGCAATTACCTGATACGACCGCTTTTGATAATCATATTGCATTACTCGATAAACTCGGTGCAACAAATCAAATTAAAATCGATTATGCTAGTTATGAAAGTTCTGGTGCGATTTATATGTCATTTACCAACCCTGAAGCTGCTGCGAGTGTGGCAAAAAGTTTGGGTTTGTCCAAATCATATAAACAATTGATTTTCTCAAATCTATTACCAGATTCCACTCATCCTGAAAATGTGATTAGCGTTTATCCACGATCGTACTTTAATATTGTTAATTTTTTAGCTAGAAATGTTGATACGCCTAAATCTAGTGCAGGATCAAGTGAGTCGGCTAATTATGCGGCGACCTTAGTGGATTCAAGTGTTGATTGGAGTCCATATAGTAAAAATTTACTTCATGTTTTAACTAGCACCAGTGAGCCATCTTCTAAAGCGATTGCCAAAACTGAATATAATAATAATTGGTATTATATTGCCGATAACGATCAAGTTTCTAAATCAACCCTGGTAATTCTAAAATTGATTTATTCATTACAAATGGGTGAAGTTGATGCTAATTTGCCAATTATTACCATTCCGGTTAATTAACTTTTAATCGTAAGTTAATAAATCAATTAGCTTTTTAAAATTTTAAATTTGTGAAAGAATAGACCTATGAATTTCTCCAAAATTACGTATTTATTAATGGGATTGGCAACCATAATGGTTGGTTGTTCATCTACTCAGTTAGCGCAGGTTCCGCAAACCCGTGAAAATTTTAATCAAGCCATTGATGTGAGTGAGAACGAGCAGTTCTTATTGAATATTATCCGTATGCATGATGGACGGAGTCCGTATTTTGTTGGTGTGGATAGTATTACTACGCAGTCAACAGTACGTGCCAGGGTTGAAGCACAATTGTTTGATGGTGCTGGTGGACCAACTGAAATGGCTGGTCCGTTTTGGAATGTTGGACCAACTGTAGAATTTACTGAAGCACCAACGATTACTTATTCGCCATTGCAAGGTAGTAAATTTGTTTCAAGTATGATGATGCCGTTAAATTCGTCACGGATTGTCATGTTGCGGAGTTCTGGTTGGGGCTTGCCAAACATACTTAAATTAACGGTAAACCGCATCGGTAGTCTGGATAATAGTCGAGTTAGTCGTCACGTTGTTGATGATCATAATGATGAAAATCAAGATTTTAATAAATTTATTGATGGCGTAACTGCATTAAGCGCAGCTGGTAAGATTGAGGGCTCAATAACTAATTACAATGGAATGCCTGCTATTTTAATGCATACGACTGATCAAGCCTCTGGAGCGACTTTATCTAAATTACTTCATCTTAAAGGTAACTATAGCAACATAATCTTATCTCGGCATACCTCACGTGACGTGAATACTCCTGAAAATGTGGTTGACTTACAGACTCGCTCTTTCCTAGGTATTATGAATTACGTTTCCTATGGTATTCATGATAAGGAAAGTGATAATGAAGCCCAATATTCAACTAATGCTGGTCAATTTTATGTTTTAACCAGTAATATCGAACCCTTAAATGTCACTGTGAAAGTAAATTATAAAGGGAAATGGTATTACATCGCTAATAATGATACTAAGTCTAAAGCTACATTAGTTTTATTAAAATTGATTTACTCATTGCAAGTTGGTGATCTTAAAACTAATTTACCTGTAGTAACTATTCCAGTTCGTTAATTGATACTAAAATTTGTGAGAGAATATAATATGTTTAAATTTAAACCAATTGCATTGATTATTAGTGGTAGCGTGCTGTTACTAACTGGTTGCTCAACGGCTCAATTAAGTAATGTTCAACAAAATCGTGGTAATTATAATGTTGCATTGAATCAAAGTGATAATGAGCAATTTTTATTGAATATTGTTCGGATGCGTTTTGATAAAAGTCCTTTTTTTATTGGTGTTGATAGTATCACCACTCAAACAACGCTTAGTTATAATACTGGCGGTGAAGATACTAAAGTTGGCAATATTACCAGCGGTGGGACTGGTGCTTTTTATAACTTTCAACCAAATATAGAGTTTAAACACACACCAACGGTCACCTATTCACCGCTACAAGGGACCAGTTACATTTCTGGTTTATTGGCACCAATTACGGTGGTTCAATTTAATTATTTAGTGCAAACTAATCTTAATCTGGCTTCAACGTTTAAGTTGACCATTGATAATATTGGTACATTAAGTAATTTAGCCGATACTTGGGAACGTGATGGTAGCGATGGTTATTCTACAGGTGCAAGCTTTAATCATTTAGTTGATTTTATTGATCAATCGCGGGTGAATGGTAAGCTAGGTTTATTTGCGACGAATTACCAAAATAATCCTGCCTTAGTTTTGGTTATGAAAGATGACGCAACTGCGGCTCAAGTTTCTAAAGAACTACAGTTAGATAAAACTTATCGCAAAATTATTTTATCACCAATGTTAAGCACTTTAAAAAGTGGCAATGTCGTGCAATTTAGAACGCGTTCATTCTTTGCAGTGTTAAATTTCCTCTCTTATGGCGTGGATACTTCGGCTAAAGATGAGAAAAAATTTGGTGTGCCAAGTAATGAGCTTAAGGTGCAAGATCAAATGACCGATAGTTTATTTAGACTACGTTCTAGCGATACTTTACCAATGAATGCATATACTAAAGTTTCTTACGAAGGTAGATGGTATTATTTAACGAACGATGATATAACCTCAAAAACAACTTTGATGTTCTTGAAGTTAATTTATTCGTTAGAAGCTGGTGAAGTTAGTACTAATCCATGGGGTACTTTAGATATTCCTGTTGCAAAGGACTAATAGTTTTTTGTGATTAAATAAAATGCAAATCAGTTTTACTGGTTT
>JAIETQ010000006.1 GCA_019744995.1 Amoebophilaceae bacterium | reverse complement strand
CGCTTGAAACCGAACTGGATGAGAAAAAACTCAGTGCTGCAGAAAACAAGCAAGCCATCCTGCACCCAGAGCGGATCAAAGAAATTTCTCAGTACATCCTCAACAACTTTAAACAGAAAACCCATCGCCTACAAGGGCGGAGCAACGGCTTTAACGCTATGTTTGCCGTTAGTAGTGTTGATGCAGCCAAGATCTACTATGAAACGCTAAAGAGCTTGCAGAAAGATACAGACAGACCACTTAAGATTGCTACCATCTTTTCATTTGCCGCTAATGAAGAACAGGAAGCTATCGGGGAAATTCTTGATGAATCATTTGAACTATCCGCAATGGACAGTAGTGCCAAAGAGTTTCTCTCAGCTGCCATTGATGACTACAATACCATGTTTAAAACCAACTACGGCGTTGATAGCAAAGAGTTTCAAAATTACTACCGCGACCTTGCCAAACGAGTAAAGAGTCAAGATATTGACCTGCTCATTGTAGTTGGGATGTTCTTAACTGGTTTTGACGCACCCACACTTAATACTCTTTTCGTCGATAAAAACCTCCGCTATCATGGTCTCATGCAAGCCTTTTCACGAACTAATCGCATTTACGATGCCACTAAGACCTTTGGCAATATAGTTACCTTCCGTGATTTGGAACAAGCCACCATTGATGCCATTACCCTTTTTGGCGACGCAAATACAAAAAATGTGGTGCTGGAAAAAAGCTACAAGGAGTATATGGAAGGCTTTACCGATGTGGTAACTGGTGAAGCTCGTCGTGGTTATGTGGATGTGGTGAAAGAACTGCAACAACACTTTCCAAATCCCGATGAGATCGTTAAAGAAAAAGATAAAAAAGACTTCGCGAAATTATTTGGTGAATATTTACGGGTCGAGAATGTCCTGCAAAACTACGATGAATTTACTGGCTTAAAGGCATTGCAAACTGTCGATGTGACCGATGCTAAAGCGGTTGATGAGTTCAAAACTACCCACTATTTAAGCGATGACGATATAGCAGCAATGCAAGCTATCGAAGTGCCGTCGGAGCGGACAATTCAGGATTACCGTTCAACTTATAATGATATTCGCGATTGGCTGCGCCGTGAAAAAACTGGCAAAGAAAAAGAGACGAATACCGTCGATTGGGATGATGTGGTTTTTGAAGTTGATCTTCTGAAATCACAAGAGATCAATCTGGATTACATCCTTGAGCTTATTTTTGAAAACAACAAAAAGGTAAAAGATAAAGCGGTATTGGTTGAAGAGGTGCGGCGTTTAATCCGTGCCAGCATCGGAAACCGTGCAAAAGAGAGTCTGGTGGTTGATTTCATCAACCAAACCAATTTGGACAATATCCCCGATAAAGCCAGCATTATTAATGCGTTCATCATTTTTGCCCAAGCTGAACAACAGCGTGAAGCAGAAGAATTAATTAGCTCGGAAAGCCTCAATCAAGATGCGGCAAAACGCTATATTATAGCCTCATTAAAGCGAGAATACGCCAGCGAGAACGGAAACGAGCTCAATGCAATCTTGCCTAAAATGAGCCCGCTTAATCCGCAATACTTAACCAAAAAACAAAGTGTTTTTCAAAAAATTGCCGCTTTTGTTGAGAAGTTTAAAGGTGTTGGTGGGCTTCATTCTTAAAGAATGGAAAATTGGAATCCCCTCAACTTACACTAGTATCCATACCAATTGAGTACAAATAGGATATAGCCTAATGTGACATCTAAATTTGTCATAATAGCTAACAACACTCTAAGTATTTATTATAAAATACTGTATTTAGTGCAAATAGTTAAATGTCACCACTAAATACAGTAGATTATTTCAGTTTTATGGAAGTTAATAATGGATAAAAATGACCTGTTAAAGGTATTAGCTGAAGACGCTTATAATATTGGGTTTGGGGCAAAAAAACACTTTGCCACCTATGATATACTTGAAAAATATCCTGGCTGGGTATCATTAGTGTCAATTGGAATAGGGATTTTTGCATTATTTGTTAACTTTTTAACAAATAATGTTATATCTGCTACATTAATTATAATTGGTGTGACAACAATTTATATAGAACGATATAGTGATAAAAAAGATTCTTATTGCAAAGCTGGCGTTGAGCTAACTAATCTGTTTAATAAAATGAAACAGCTTTACTTTCACGTTAAAAATCTTACAAATATAAATGAGGTTATCGATGCTGATAATGAACGCATCCAAATTGTCAATCAATATAACGCAATTTGTATTAGCAAACAAATTTGCTTTAGTGATTGGTATGCACATTATAAATTTTTCTGGCAGCACCAGATTGAATGGATAGACGAGCAAAAGAAATTTCGCTTATTACGAGATAAAATACCATTGTCATTCTGGGCTTTCATTATATTAGTTTTAGTAATTGGAGTTTTGGTATTTTTTAAAACTAAAGGTAGAATGTAATAATGAGTGCGCAATTATTTGAAATATTTCGCAAAAATCTTGTTGTAAAAGATGCTGAATTAATCTCAATAAGCTATAAAAATATTACAAAATGCTTAAATAAGCATCTACATGATTATGAGTCAGATAATGCAAATTGCCGACAAATTGGGTCTTATGGTAGACAATCTGCTATTCATGGCGTAAGTGACTTAGATATGGCATTTATTTTACCTCAATCATTTTATAGTACATATAACTCTTATTCTCATAATGGGCAATCTAAACTTCTTCAAAAAATTAAGCAAGTATTACTTTTGCGGTATCCGTCCACTAATATCATAGCGGATGGCCAAGTTGTAGTTATACCATTTAATAAATATAGAGTAGAAGTGCTACCAGTCTTTATTCAGAATGATGGCAGTTATACTTATCCAGATAGTAATTCTGGTGGAAGTTGGAAAGTAACCAATCCTATTGCAGAAATTAAGGCTTTTAATGATCTGAATAATCAAACAAATCGAAACCTAAAGCATCTTTGTAAAATGATAAGGGCTTGGAAAAATACTCATGGAGTAAATATTAGTGGATTTCTAATTGATACTTTATGTTATAAATTTTTCCAAACTACTACTGATTATAATACTGTCTCGTATAGCCAATACAAATTCTTAATAAAAGATTTTTTCTTTTTTCTCATTTCTCAGAGTGAAACTCAAACATTCTGGTTTGCTCCTGGTAGCAATCAAAAAGTGTATAAAAGTGGAAACTTTCATGCAAAAGCGAAAAAAGCATTACGCCGCTCTACTGAGGCACTAAGTAATTCATTAGAAGCTCCGTATAAATGGAAATTAATTTTTGGACATCGTTTCCCTGTTGAGTTTAAAGAAGCACAATTATCTTACACTTTTGCGAGAACTGAGCAATTTATTGAAGATTTATATCCTGTTGATATTCAAAATGAGCTTACAATTAATTGCAGAATAGAAAATATATCAAATTTATTACGTTCTTTGATATATGCATCTTCTCCAGGTGATAAATTTACAATACCCAAGCAAAGAAAACTTACATTTATGATTGAGTCAACAGATGTTGTGAATCCGTACAAAATATTATGGAAAGTTCGTAATATAGGGACAACGGCAGAAAGACTTAATAAAATTAGAGGTCAAATAGAAGAAACCAACAAGAATATAAAAACAGAAACTACAGAGTTTGAAGGATCTCACTTAGTTGAATGTTATCTTATAAAAAATAATATTTGTGTAGCCCGGGATAGAATTACTGTACCTATTTAACAATTTAACTGACACTTGACAGGTAGCTCATAATTAAAGATAAAATCCAGCATAATTTTAATAAGCGTTTCTTCCCCGGTTATATAACCAAGCTGAGAAAGGAATACACATCCTTTAGAATAAGAAGCTGCGCCATAAGCGGCGTTGGTAT
>JAIETQ010000027.1 GCA_019744995.1 Amoebophilaceae bacterium | reverse complement strand
CCGACCAATTCCATATCACTACACCATGAGTGTTGCACGCCAAGATGTGCTGGATTATTTACTTAGCAAGGAAATTAATTTGGAATTAAATCAACTGAATGAAATTCTAAACGGCATGGACAATTTATTGAAACTTCCTTTAGATGATAGTGCAGAATTTAATTTTTTCCCCGCGCGCTTACGCCGCTAATTTATTCTGGCGTATAAATGCATAAATCCCCTATTCTGATAACCAGAGGGGATTTTTAAAATGGCATTACTGATTAGATATTAATCAAAACAGCGGCACCAAGATTCGTGGAGTTTCATTTAATTCCAAAATGGAACTAAGCTGGCAGGACTAGTTTGCACTCCTTTATTTGCATTACCAAATCCACTCGACTTATCTTCACAAGAAAAGATATGACCAGTATGGCTATCGGCTGGTGTTTTAGAACTTGTAGAAGTATTATTAGCTACAACCCCGACAGTAGTATTACCAAGCAGAGGTGTTCCTGATTTAAGAGATTTATTATCTAATGTGACCCAGCTGCCTCCATTCGATGAGATATAAAACCTTGGGGTGGATTCAGTAACACCAGTAGAAATTTCATTCGGTATAATACTCAAATTATCATTATTTTTATTAATTGTTGCGCTTGAACCGTCAGTTAATTTAATTACTGTTTGCTCACCTTTGGCAGCTGGAATATAATTTTCACTATTATTAACAAAACAGGCTTCGAGTGGTGCCAACGTAAAATTTAATGCTCCTGCCTTACTATTCATTATGTTAACCGTCACTGAATTATTTAAACCAATGTTGTTAATAAATAACACACCAGAAGATTCAGCAAAAGCACAGATACTACTACAAGCTAATAAGCTCAATAATGTTTTTTTCATGTTAAAAACTTTCTTTATAAAAACTGGTGAAAATTAATCTCTCGCAACTGTAGAGTCAAACTTCACGCGAAAAATGAAACCTCATTGCTTCTTAAAACTTGAACTCTCCACCTACAACTAACATATTAGGATTATTACCACTAACACTATAATCTTCAAGATGTAATGACCAGGTTTTAGATAAATTAAATTGAGCACCAACGCCGTATAAGAGTCCAGTATTAGACCCATTATCAAAGCTATTACTACAACCATTGCAACTAGCATAATAATTATAGGCTATACCCAGTTTACCATATAAAGCAAAAGTATCCCCCAAAGGTAAAATACCTTTCACTGCAGCATCATACATATAGTAACTATTTCCAGAGTTCCAATTACTTCCGTTGGACGCTCCGTAGGTAATACCACCTTCAACGCCAAGGTTCTTATTGAACAAATATCCAATGTTCGCACCAGTGGCTAATCCAGCACCATAGGTAGTATTTACGCCTATATTTGCGTCGATATACACTGGATTATCGACCGCAAACGATAATCCGCTAGAAATAGCCAGAATAGCAAATAAAATTTTTTTCATATTAAATGATGTCCTTTATAAATTAGATATAGTTGAGATAATGTATCTCCAGATGAATTTATACGCGTAAATCAAGAACAAATGTCAACGTACGTAATTAAACTCATAGAAATGCTAGCAAAGCACATCCTTTTAAATTATATTACGCACCACTTCAGCAATAAATCACATAATGCGAAGTCTGCTTCATCCATATTTTCCCACGGATATTTTAAACCACTTTCTTAGCTTTACAAAAGAGTAGATCTATCCCAGCAAATATTACACCACCCCAATTATTACCCTAGTAAATCAAGGAATAACACCATTGAATCAGACTCGCTTAAAGAGTTCAGACATAAAACCTAAACCATAAATAACAACAAACCGCCCCGAATGGGCGGTCAAACTAACAACGCTTAGTTTTAGTTATTATTAATCACTAACTTAACATAAATTACATCCAGAATCGGATGACCTCCACCACCATTAGAAATGAACCCAGCAGGAAGTTTGGTATCCCACGTTCTACGATTAAAACGCATGGTCGCGGTATAGGTACCTTTATCAGTTCATTGCGCTCAACTAATGGTACAAGTGTCAGATAATCACCAGTATAAGCACTCCCAATCCCTCCACCTATCCGTTTACCATCTTCTGAAAAAGAAGCATAAACCTTGAACGGTAAATAATATATACGCCCAAGAGTATCTGAGAATTTAATTTTGCCAGCGTATTTGGGTACGGAATCAACGCCACACTCATTGCTTCTTAAAACTTGAATTCTCCACCAGCAACTAACATATTAGGATTATTACCGCTAACACTATAATCTTCAAGATGTAATGACCAGCTTTTAGATAAATTAAATTGAGCACCAACGCCGTATAACAATCCAGTATTAGAGCCGTTATTGAAACCATTACTACAGCCATTGCAACTAGCATAATAATTGTAGGCTATACCAAGTTTACCATATAAAGCAAAAGTATCCCCCAAAGGTAAAATGCCTTTAACTGCAGCATCATACATATAGTAACTATTTCCAGAGTTCCAATTACTTCCGTTGGACGCTCCGTAGGTAATACCACCTTCAAGGCCAAGGTTTGGATTGAATAAATAACCGATGTTGGCACCAGTGGCTAATCCAGCACCATAGGTAGTATTTACGCCTATATTTGCGTCAAGATACACTGGATTATCAACCGCAAACGATAAACCGCTAGAAATAGCCAAAATGGCGAATAAGATTTTTTTCATATTGAATAAGGTCCTTTTAAATTAGATATAGTTGGAATTAATCTATCTCCAGATGAATTTAAACAAGTAAATCAAGAACAAATGTCAACGTACGTAATTAAACTCATAGAGATGCTAGCAAAGCACATATAATAAGCTAATCCCAGAAATAGAACAATAAGCCATTTTGGTTATTGACAATTGGTTTAACTTATGCTTATGTACATAAACTCATTCAAAGATTGCTAACTCTAATGAGGGAAATACTTAAATCTACACCAACTAAACTGCGCCATATTCTTGTTCTAAATCAAATAGTGGATACTCTGTAGCGTTAACTTATAGCCTAAAGTTACATCAGAGACCATAAGAAAATTCGTATTTTTTAACAACTTCACCAAAAAATAACGCCGAGCTAAATTACCTCGGCGTTATTTCTATTCCAAAAGATTTTAATCGGCTGGCACAATCAATTTCAAAGGTACGGCAATTTTACTTGCAGTATCTTGTTTTAACACAATTTGCTTCGCAGTTTGAACCGACATTTTCCCAATTAACTCAGGTTGCTGCGCCACCGTGGCTGTCATTTGCCCAGCTTTCACCGCTTTAATACCATCGCTACTGCCATCAAAACCGACAATTAGGATATTTCTACCCGTGCTTTTAACCGCCTCAACTGCACCCAGTGCCATTTCATCATTTTGCGCAAAAATAGCTTGAATATCACTATGCGCCTGCAACATATTTTCAGCCACATTTAAGCCTTTGGCGCGATCAAAATCAGCCGCTTGCTTAGCCACCACGTTCAAATTCTTATCCGCAACCAAGTGAAAACCTTGCCCACGCTCACGAGTTGCCGAAGCGCCAGGAATCCCTTCTAATTCAGCAACTTTAGCATTTTTGCCTAATTTAGCCAAAATAAACTCTGCCGCCATCTTACCGCCAGCCACATTATCCGAAGCAATTAGACTAACCACCTGACCTTTATCCGCCGAACGATCCAATGTAATCACCGGAATACCTGCTTGATTTGCCGCCAGTATGGCTGAGGAGACTGCCGCAGAATCCACTGGATTAATTAGCAATACATCAACACGTTGTTGAATCAGATCATCAATATCATTGCCCTGCTTGGCAGAATCATTTTGAGCATCAGCAACTTTGAGCTCGATGCTTTCCTGTTTAGCTTCCGTAGCAACACCATCACGCACCGCTACAAAAAAAGGATTATTTAAGGTTGAAATCGATAAACCAATTTTTAAATG
>JAIETQ010000030.1 GCA_019744995.1 Amoebophilaceae bacterium | reverse complement strand
AGGTTATGGTTTTGACGCTTCAATTATTGAAATATTTCCTATCTTATTAACTGGTGGGACTTTGCATATATTAGATAAAGATACTAAACTAGATCCATTGAAACTTAATGCATATTTTGAGCTGTTTAATATTACTTACGCATTCTTACCGACTCAATTTTGCGAAATCTTTACCACCAGTGTTGAAAACCACTCGTTGAGGAATTTAATGGTTGGTGGGGACAAGCTTCGTAAGATTAAGCTTGGTGACTATAATTTAATCAATGTTTACGGTCCAACCGAGACAACTGTAGTTGCGACGACTTTCCTTATAGATCGAGAAGACTATCAAAATATTCCAATAGGTAAACCTATTTTTAATTACACTACCTATATTGTTAATGAGCATATGGAACAGATTGAAATTGGCGAAATTGGCGAGTTATGCGTTGGTGGAGATGGCGTTGGTTTGGGTTATATTAACTTACCTGAACAGACAACTGAGAGATTTGTTAAAAATCCATTTGCAACTGAAGATGATAAAATACATGGACGTAATGAGATTATTTATAAAACAGGTGATTTGGCTCGTTACTTACCTGATGGTAATATTGAGTTTTTGGGTCGTAATGACTTTCAAGTTAAGATTCGTGGTTATCGGATAGAACTAGGCGAAATTGAACATCGATTGTTAAAGTTTCCTGGAGTTAAAGATTGTTTAGTAATGGCTGTTAATGATACCAATGGTAATAGCCATCTTTGCGCCTATTATGTAGCTGATGAAGAGATTGAACATACTGTTATTAGCAATATTTTGGGACAATCAATGCCTGATTATATGATTCCTGCCGTGTATGTACATATGACAACTTTTCCGATAAATGCTAACGGTAAGGTAGACCGTAAAGTATTACCACAGCCAGATTTATCTTCATTTTTAAGTGAATATATCGCACCAACTAATCAAGATGAGCTATTAATTTGTACAGAATTCGCTAGTATTTTGGGCGTCGAAAAAGTTGGAATAAATGATGATTTCTATCGGTTGGGTGGGAATTCAATTAAGGCTATTTTGTTAGTTAGTAAATTACAGCAGCATTTTAAAATTATGATTAATGATGTATTTAAATTAAAAACTCCAGCGCTATTATCTAAGTTGCAGCATGATAGTACGAACTTCAAGATTGTTAAACAGCCTGTCCGTCAAGAGTATCCATTATCTTTAGCTCAGGAACGGATGTATATTGCCAATCGAATGAGCGCAAATTCAGTTTTGTATAATGTACCGCAGAGAATATTAATTAATGGTAATTTGGACAAAGAACAGTTAGGTATTGCTTTAGACCGATTGGTTAACCGTCATGCATGCTTGCGAACTAACTTTATTGAGAAAGTTAATACATTAGTGCAAGTTATTCATCATAATGTTGACTTTCGTAAAGAATTTATCAAGGCATCAATGGCTGAGTTAGGACAATTATTCAGTAATTTTGTGCGTCCATTTGATTTGAGTAAGGACTTATTAATCCGAGCAATGCTAATCAACGTGAATAGCAATCATTATGAATTGTTTTTAGATATGCCGCATATTATTTTTGATGGAGGTTCCGTACATCCTTTATTAAGGGATCTAGCTTATTTATACAATAATAAAGATTTGCCTCCTTTGGATATTGAATATTGTGATTTTGCCATTTGGCAACGTGAATCTGGTGGATTAGATTGGATTTCTAGTCGAGAACAATATTGGCATCAGCGCTTTAGCGATTATGAGCCAGAAGCATTAAACTTACCATACGATTATGTGCGACCAATTACACCAGACCATGATGGGGACAGTGTGGTGGTGAATATTGATGGGCATATATTTGAAGCATTAGAGGAGATTGCGGTCAAATATAATTTATCAATGTACTCAATCTGCTTATTTGCGATAAATGTTCTATTGTATACATATAGCGGGCAAAGTAAATTTGTAGTTGGAACTGCTACTAATGGACGAACTCATTCTGAAATCGATGACATGATAGGGATGTTTGTTAATACATTACCATTATTGGTAGAAGTTGATTCTGACGCTAGTGTATTGGAGTTATTGCAAGATATCCAAAATAATGTATTGAATCTAGTTGCTAATCAGGATTATCCACTTGAGAACATAATGCAACATTTGGGGCTTGCTAGTCAAAATGGTTATAATGAATTATTTAGCGTTGTTTTTAACTATTTAGAGGATTATCAGGCGATTGTTGATGAAGGCGTCATGTGGCAGTATACTCCTTGGCACGAGAATAAAGTTGCTAAGTTTGATCTAACATTAACTGCAAATAAAAGTAATAGCGATCTTAGTCTGGAGTTCAACTATGCAACAAGTTTATTCGCTCGTGAGACGATACAACGTATGGCAGGTCATTTTATAAATATCTTACAGCAATTGGCATTTAGCTCAACGCTCAGTGAACCAGTGAAAAACCTAAAGATTATGTCGCAGCTGGAACAAGATCAATTGTTAATTGACTTTAACAATACTTATTATGACTATCAACGAGATCAAACTATTTTAGACTTATTTGAAGATACTGCGAACAGTTATCAAGAGAATATCGCGGTTATTGCCGTAAATGGCAGCTTGACTTATCGCGAGTTAAATAAGAGAGCAGAACAATTAGCTGGATATTTAATTGAACATGGAGTTAAACCAGATGATTTGGTCGGTATTTTAATTGACAATCGTTTGGAGATGATTATTGCAGTAATAGCGGTAATTAAAGCAGGAGCTGCTTATGTACCGATGGCTTATGATACTCCATTGGAAAGAGTGAGTTATATTTTACAAGATAGTCAAGCAAAATTCTTATTGAGCCTACCACAGTTTTCTGCAGGCATACAGGCTATCGCACATGTCGTTGATATTAGTGATCAGAGTATTAGCGGTAAGTATCAACGCCCACATATGGATCATAATAACTTGGTTTATGCGATTTATACCTCGGGTACAACTGGTAAACCAAAAGGTACATTACTAGAACATCGTGGAGTTGTAAATTATGTAAACTTTCTTATTCGTGATAATCAATTGAATAACACTAGTGCTGGTTCTAAATTTGCAGGCTTTGGATTTGATGCTTCAGTAATTGAGATGTACCCAATTTTATTAAGCGGTGGTAGGTTATGTTTGATTCCCGATGAGGATAAATTAGACACGTTGAAAGTAAATGAATTTTTTACACATCATCAAATTACTTACGCGTTCTTACCAACTCAGTTTGCTGAGCTATTTTTTGAGTTAGACAACACTAGCTTACAGAACTTAATTGTTGGAGGAGACAAACTACGTAAGTTTATTAATAAACCTTATGCAGTTAAAAATGCCTATGGTCCTACGGAGATAACAGTAGAATCGCATCAATTTACAGTTGATTGCATGTGTGACAATATTCCTATTGGTAAACCGCTAAGTAATTATAGCTGTTATGTTGTGAATAAGCATATGCAACTGTTACCTATTGGCGTTGTAGGTGAATTAATGATTGGTGGAGATGGTGTTGCTCGAGGTTACCTAAACCAACCAGAGCTAACTTCTGAAAAATTTATTATTAATCCATTTCAAAGTAAGGAAAATCAAACTCAAAATTATAATCATCGCATTTATAAAACTGGTGATTTAGTCCGATGGAGGTTAGATGGTAATCTTGAATATATTGGTCGTAATGATTTTCAAGTCAAAATTCGTGGTTATCGGATTGAGTTAGGTGAGATAGAAAACCGCTTGCAACTGATCTCAGGGGTTGAACAGGTGTTGGTGGTGGCATTAGATGATAGTAATAAAAACAAGTTTTTATGTGCTTACTATACTGGACACCAGTATAATGTGGATGAGCTCCGTAGTCAATTAAGTACTAATTTGGCTGCATATATGATTCCTGAACATTTTATCTGGTTGGACAAGTTCCCCATTAATGTGAATGGGAAGATTGATCGTAGGGCTTTGCCAA
>JAIETQ010000012.1 GCA_019744995.1 Amoebophilaceae bacterium | reverse complement strand
AAATCATTAAGATACTATAAACATTAAACAATTTTAAGTAAGGGGGTGAACAGCCAAATATAGTGTGCTGGTACTAAAGGGATTAAGGGGCTATGTTCGGCTATTGTATGAAGTCGTACACGGGCTAAAATGCTCTAAAACTTGATTTAACCATCAGTAAATGCCCTGCAACCCAGTAATGCCAGTGCTTACAGCGATACAACCAGCGAGCCATCGCAATGTAATACCCGACTAAATCTCCAAGGTACTCCTGTGGCTTTACGAAGTCTTTACGGGTGAAATACTCGCGGGCTATCGCTAATTATGAAATTTTGAAATTTTGGAATATTTATTTTGTGCCAAAATACAACAAAAAAGTGTAAGTTATAATTATTTCAATTCGTTATAATATGTTCCACGATTTAACTTATGGAATATTTTGGAATACTTTGGAATAATTCATAAATTGTTAGAATAATTTTTAAAAGGTGCAATATTATGCAAAATTTAATCAGTCAAGCCGAATTTGTAAAACTAGTTAACGGTAAACAAGGTACTATCTCTAAATGGATTAAAGCAGGTAAATTACCAAATAAAAAAGGTAAGTTAATAATGCCTGAAGCCGAAAAAGCTTACCGCTTGCTACAAGTAGGAATTAGTATAAGTATTTATCCGACTGCTACACAGCAGCCCAATAATTCAAATAACCCAGAATTAGCCCAAATAATTAATAATGAGTTAGCGGATGAAATAATCATACCAAATGGAAAGTTTTTCCCTATGAAATATAAGGGCATTGACATCATATGTGATAACTTTATAGATAAAAAATCAGTTGGTATTTATGCTAACGATTTTGCGGCATATACTAAAATTACTAATGATACCCAATCCTTATCTATTATGTTGGCTGATCCTAATGAGTTAGATAATTTTATTACTATTGAACTTGTTGATAATAATACAAATTTAGATAAAACAGCTGATTTTATAATTACAAAATCTGAATTATTAGAATTTTTAAAACAGAAATGTAGTTAACAACTAAAGGGGCAAGTTATGCCCCTTTTTATTGCGACTGCAGATTAACTCAAATAACTAATTTAATCAATTTAAGTTATAATTACGTTGTGAGGTGAAAATTAATCAAAGTATCACAATGATTATAATTACAATTTTGGCTTAATTATTAAGGTTTTAAAAATGATTTTTCAGATTGTCGCGGTTTTACTGGTTTTGCTTTTTGTGTGGCTTATGGTTGCACATATTAAAGAAGCTTGGCATGACTTTACCCATATGGACGAGTACATAGAGCGCGTAACCTTTGAAAAAGAACTACGCAAAGCTAAAAAAGAAGCAATTAATAAACAAAACAGCAAAAATAAAACTGGATTAAGTTTAGCGGCTGTATACTGGATGATAACTCATTGATTATGATTTATCAGATTATCGCTATTTTACTAGTTTTGTTTTTTGTATGGCTTATGGTTGCACACATTAAAGAAGCTTGGCATGACTTTACCCATATGGACGAGTACATAGAGCGCGTAACCTTTAAAAGAGAACTACGCAAAGCTAAAAAAGATGGAATCGCCCTAAGTAATCATAACGCAACTGAAAGATTTAAAAAGACTGGTATAATGTTTTAGCAGCTTACTGGTTTTAATTATTAAGGTTTTAAAAATGATTTTTCAGATTGTTGCGGTTTTACTGGTTTTGCTGTTTGTGTGGCTTATGGTTGCACATATTAAAGAAGCTTGGCATGACTTTACCCATATGGACGAGTACATAGAGCGCGTAACTTTTGAAAGAGAACTACGCAAAGCTATAAAAAATGATTATAGTAATTACCTAATAGAAAATAGTAAAACAGGTCTAACAATACCAACAGAGTATTTAATGCGGAAAGATGGAACAATAAAGCACTAAATCACCACTAAACGACTAAAAAAGCGACTAAGCCAATTTAGCACCGCCACTAAAACAAATACAAATCAATTGGTTATAAATTTGGTATTATAATGTACAATTATAATTCACGATAACATACCATTTTATTTATTAGTTCCCGAAAATTTGGGCGCTAATATTTCGCGATCAACAAGCCACCAGCACAAATGCTACCACTACGATTTAACCATCAAACCACTACGCTATCAAGCGCAGTTAGTAACTCCATTTAACATTTTGGTAACTCGATACAACACAAAGCCACTAAATAACATTCGCTCTAAGCTCATGATTTACCCGTGCCTAGGCTAACTATTCGCTAAGTGGTTTTATGCTATTGTGGCTTTATTAATGTAGTGCATTGATAGCCATTAAGATTAACATATAGCTATTTAATAGCGTCCAACTGATTAACTAGCCTGCAACTCCCACTATAACACTGATATAATATCGCAATACATCTTACACATACAAGACATATCAAATGTTTAAGACATGTTACACATATATTAAAAGGGTGTAACCGTGAGCACTATTATTAAAAAACTTAGCTTTTTGGGTGTATTATTCAAAAAAAACAATAATGATTTTGAATACCAAAGCGAGCAACTAACGCAGTTAAAAAACAGCTTAGACCCTGAAAATAATATGCGTGTTTACTATCATAATGTTGTTGGTTACTTTAATACAACAATTGATAAGGTTAAAAACACCAATGGCGTTAAATAATCCTAGCAAATTTTACTTTAAAGGGGGCGATTAAATGAATGCAAGTCAAGTATTGAATACTTACTATCAAGATGGAACACTCCCAGTTGATTTACACTATATTGCTGCACAAGTAAATATTAAAATAGAATATATTAATGCCCCTGATGATTATTGTGGTGAGTTGGATACTGATGTTGACCCAATACTAATCAAAGTAAACAAAAACCACGCAGAAACAAGACAACGATTTACTATTGCCCACGAATTAGGACATTATTTTTTAGGTCACGGCTCACGAAATAGGATTATAGATAATCGCTCAAACATGTATAGCTATGATCCTGTTGAGTATCTAGCTAATGATTTTGCCGCTAAATTGTTAATGAATGAAATTTATATCAATCACTTACTAAAGCACAAAAAAATTAACAATTTAAGTGATGTAGCCAATAAATTTAATGTGAGTTTAGACGCTGCAAAAATTCGGTGTAAAAATTTAGGATTATTATAATGAGCGATAAACTAAATATAAGCAATAGTAACGATGATTCTATAAGAGCTATATCCAAAGAAAATCAAATTGAAAAAGATTTAAAAATAGCCAAAAATATAAAACGCGCTGGCATTGCTTTTATATTTAGTGGGTTAACTATTATATTTTTAATAATAACAGAATGTTATATTACGTATAAACACCTTGATGCTATTGTTAATAAAAATAGCTGGCATGTAATGTTAATTTTTATACTAGGTTTTAACTCACTTATACTAGGGTTATTGTATTTTAATCAGTCTGCTTGGACTAATAAAAAATTCAGTTCAAAAAAAGCCTATAAAGCAATGTTGCCAATAGTAAAATTAATAACAAATAAAAATACAACCTCATAGCGTCCAGCAAAGAATAAAAATAACCACCTTAATTGGTGGTTTTTATTTTCGTTAATTCTAAGTGTAGAACCATCGGCGCAATTTTGCGCTCTTCGCGTAAAACAGCAACTTAACATAATAATCAATTTGGTGGATATTGAGCAATTGAGCGCTGCCCGATTGATTTTTTAGGTGTATTTGGTTCAGTGATTTGGCTTGGACTAGCACGTCATAATCTACATCACCAGGATAAACTATCCTATAAGATGAATGAGCAAGATATAATGTTCTAGCGGTTTTTTCTCTATCGGTGTATGCCTTTATTGCTGCAAGTTCGGCTAATTTTTGATTGTTGTAGATGCTACGCTCTTCACGGGTCATATTCGCTAATCTAGCGCGTAACTTCTTATCTGCCCTAACAATATAAAACGCACGTGCAAAAAGCAACACGCTTAAACTAAGTAAAAC
>JAIETQ010000007.1 GCA_019744995.1 Amoebophilaceae bacterium | reverse complement strand
ATATCATCTCGGTGTCTTGCTTCACTAGCTCGATTAAGTCTGGCTTTGAGCTTGGTTCTGTCGTCTCCGACTTCAATGCTTCCAACTCTTGCAATATCTGATTCGATAGTTGTAAGGATTCGCTCATTTGCGTTGAGAATATTAGTTGTTGATTTGAGATTGTTTCCAATATCATCAAGAATTGATTCATTTGTTCTTGGTTCATTAATTTCACTTTCTAAAATTTTAGCTTGATGTTTTTCGTAAAATTTTTGCTGCAAAGTTTCGAGGTGCAAAGTTTTTTCTTCCACAGATAAACCTTTATATAACTCCATTTGCTTTTCGCTCATATTCCGCGTATATTTGCACTCTAAAGCTTTGTAAGTATTCCACGCATCAAGATTAGCTAAATGTTTATCTTGTATTTGAGTGTCTTCAACTGTTGCATGATATTTAATTTCTGGAACTTGATTAATCTTGGCTATTTTATCGTCAAGACTTAGGGATAAAAACTCATCCTTAAAAACTGAATCCTTAAGATTAATCCCTTTAGCTTTGCCGACTTCCTTAATATTCAAGTAAGCATCGGGTTTACCGTTGTTGCGAGTTTTAACCTCGTAACCATTATCAGATAATAAATCTTTAAGTTCATTCATGGACTGAGGGTTTTTATCAACAATCAGTTTTAAAATATCCGCGCGTTCTGATTTACCAGCACCATTAAATTCATCTCCTTTATATCGGCTAATCATTTCACTAGATGAATTAAATGTAGTGCGAAGATTATCCTTAGGCGATCCTAGCCCATATTTTGCATTAGTCGCTTCTTGGAATGAATCTATGTTTTTTAAAATATGCGGTATAGATGGATCAAACGAATTACCACTAAGCAAGTTCTCACGAGGGATCACAATGTGAATATGCGGTTTACGCACTATAGTTTGTCCATCCGCCGTTTCATAAGATTTTATTTTAGGTAAATGTACCTCAGAATAATAATCAATCTCATCATTGCGATAACCTTTCAGGAAAAAATCTTTAAACTCATTATCAACATTTTCTAAAACATCTGGCGCAATGTAATCCTCTTTAAATGCCAAAGTAATATGAAAGTACTTATCGGATTCATTATCCATTTCTTCAGTTATTTGATGAACTCTATTGAGATCACCATTCAATATTACCCGCTCATCCAATTGGTTGCGGTCGTAAAATCTGTCTTGCTTCTGTCCGTTTTCAAGATAATCTTTAATTCCTCCACTACCACCAGAAATTTTAATTATCATGATCAATTTCTAACTTTGTTAATATGTTTAAAAGCTCAATTTCTAACTTTGTTAATATTGTTTTAACAAGATATAACCTCGTCATGGAATTAGAATATCTAGCTGGTTCAATAAGTGTTGTTAAATTCGCTACATTAAGCTCTTTTGCAATCTGATTTACATTCGAGCTTAATTGTTGTAAATTCTCTATAATAACTTTTAGTTCTATTTTTTCTTGTAAATCATAAAAATTAAAAATATCATTGGTTATATTTTTAAATGTACTACTAACAACCATAATGTTTTTCAAATGTAATTCAAACAGACTAACATCAATTCTAAATGTAGTATGTGCCGATTTTAACGCTTTACCAATTTGATTAATATTGTTAGTTATTTTACCTAAATAAAATCTTGCATCATTTAACTCAACTTTATTAATACTGATTTTTTCAAAGCCACAATAAAATCGAATTAATTTACTTACATTTATATTCATCTTCTTGGCATTATTAACAAGTACGTGAATTTCATATTCTGAAAAACGTATTGATTTTATCTGCCCTTTTTTATTTTTCATATTTATTTATCCTAAAATTAATTATCATCACTTAATTCAAAAGTAAATTAAGTCAAATTGGCTACAAGTTGCAATTCAATTTGCGCCACCAAGGAATATAAACCATCAAGCAAAAAAAGCTACCCGAAAAATCCCCCTAAGAGCGAATTAGTTTAATTCTTTAATTTTGCATGGTTAAATTGGCTACAATTTGAAATCAATTACAACACCAAGAAATATAAACCCTCAGACTTTAAAATCTAGGCTAAAAACCCACGGATGAGCAAATTAGTTTAATTTCTCTTATAAATAGTATTTAACTTGATTAAATCCTATTTTAACTAAGTCGTGTATAAATCCTAATCAAATTTTCAACATAAGGAATAAATATATTTATGCCGAATATTGAAAATCAAACTAGAAAAAATTCATTTTTTCGTAACGGGTTTTTAAGGGGTTTCCCCTTAAGCAAAGATGGTTGTAATATCATTCGTTAGAATGTATTACAACCGCTATCGTGCCTATTATCTCAGGTAACAAAAACGTTAATTATTAAGCAAGATTCAGGATTGATTATGCTATGATACTGAGGTGATTAGATATAAAAACGATGGTGATTAAGAGGAAAAATCATATTTATGGAAGAAATATTAATTACAAATTATCCTTTGATTATTCAATTGAAGAGATCAAATTTGACATACTCTGAAATATCACAAATATTGCTTGATGAAAATAATATTAGCATAACTACGCAACAATTGATTAACTTCGTGAATAAGGTTAAGAATAATAAAGTTCACTCTGAATATGCAAATTTGCTTTTACTTAGTTATGATTTAAGCGATGAAGTCAAATCTAGTTCAATAGAATTTGGGTCATTAGTTGTACTACATAAATCAATAATTGAAATGTTGCCTACAAAAGATTATGAGCCGTATATTCTTAATCAACAAACTCTCTCTGACTTACCAGATCAATTATCAATGTTATATGCTAAACGTTTTTTAAATTTAATTGACTTACCAGATGAATTATTAATACAACAACAAAAGGAGAAAAACCCAAAAATTGAAATTAAGCCTTTAAATGAATTACAAGATAATATTCACAAGAATATTAAACAAGAAGCTAAAAATCTTTTAGCGAATGTTAAAACAAAGTACGTGAAATTTTTAACCACTAACATATCAAGGATATACGAATGAAACCACAAAAAACTTATAACCTATCAGTATTAGATGTATTTAAAGATGTTGTCAATAAAAAACGTGATGAGCATAAAGATGAAACTAGCTTAGATATTATTTTAACTAAAGCAAAAAAAGATGCAATGGAATTAGTGAAGCTTGGATTTAGTCCAACTCAATTAAAGCAAGTATTTAAAGATGCCAATATAGAGGTATCACTTCATAAAATTAAACAAAATTTTTATAAAGTCAATAGTAGCTCTTCATCAAGAAAACCACGCATTTCACCAGCAACAGAACTAAAGCCAGAAAATATAACTAGTGAAATGAACTCTACAAACAACCAAGTAGGAAATATCTAAAATGAAATTAAACCTTAATCTTGAAAAATTAATAGCACATTATCAGCAAAGTTTATTAGCAAATAATGAGGGATTAGAAATTGGGCTTGCTGATAATAATGAACAGATTGAAATGTTTATAAATTCGTTAATTGATCTCAGAAATTTAATCATAAATCATGAATTTACAAAAGCACTTACAAGTCTAAAAATAATTAAAAAATTATTAAATGAAACACAGTTTAAAGTTATTGAAGAAACTATCGTATTCTATCAAACAAATATAGAAACTAAATACCCTCTTGATTATATCTCTGATTTAGATATTTCAAATGCTCCAGATCTTAATTTAGATGAGCCTAATGATATTGAAAAAATCAAACTAGTTGAATTTTCTAAAAAACTAGATGAGTTCATAAATCTAACACTTGATCTTGAACCCATAAATCAAAGTATTAACTCAATTAATGAAAATATCAAAACTTTGCTTTCAAGTGAAGTAAATGATGATGTTCCAGTAAATCACAATGATCTATCTAATTTAATTGGTCAATTAACCGAACAATTAAAATTTATTACAAATCCTACTGCTACATTTAAGAAATTTCAAGATGACTTAACTCAACATATAAATGATTCAAATTCAATTATATCTGATTATGTTAAAGCAGAAAGATCAAAAGCTCTATTGGGTTTACAGGGTGATATTGATTTAATTAAATCAGTA
>JAIETQ010000084.1 GCA_019744995.1 Amoebophilaceae bacterium | reverse complement strand
CAATATTTTTCATAATGTAATTTATCTTTCATTGGATGTGAAAAACAATTCCAATTATCAATTAGACTTATTGTTTTATCTGAATCTTGAAAATGTATAATAACGCCAAACTTTCCAACAAAACCTGCAAGTTCAACTTCAATACTAAAGTCTTTAGATTCAGTAATAAGAATTGCCAACCTTGTAATATCAAGCACAAGCTCTGTTCTTAGTTTTTTGTGTTTTTCGGTGGTTTGAATTGCAGCCATTTTATTTCTCCTAAAATATACATTTGATACATTACACCCATACAATACATCTATAATGTATTGTATGTACTAACTACATTTATTTACTAATTTTTGTAAATGTTCCTAATGAAGTTGTAAGTAATGTCCCCGTTGTTGCATCAAACGTTAATTCAAATTCAGGGCTACAAACTAATTTTGTATCTTTTAAAGTTGCACCAGTCGGGCAATATTGCTCCATCTTGAGGTATGAATCATTGCCATCTTTAACTAAATAAACATCACCTGATTTTGAGATTGTTATGATTGGTAATGGTGTTGATTTATTTGCACTTTTATACAAACTGCTAATAAATTGCCAAGGTTTACCGTTTTGATCCATCTGCCATTGACCTACATAATTATCACTAGCAGATTTAGAACAAGAACCCAAAGCGAAAGAAACTGCAAGAATTGATAGTAATTTTTTCATAATTAGTCTTTCTTTTAAATAATTTACATTTGATACACTAAAAACATGCCATACATAATGCATTAAATGTATTAATTTTCAACCTTATTTTTAAAACAAAAATAGTTTTTTTTCTCAGTTACATTGTTTTTATTAATATAGTAGACTTGTAACGCTATAACACCATGTTTATAAAAAATCTTATCATCGTTTACATATTCTTTAAGTAATTTTGAGTGATCACAATCCATTTTTAATCGAAAAATATTAGTATCTTTTCTAGGTTGCCATATAAAATCGGTAGCTTGTGATTTTTCCAATAGTTGAACTATTTTTTCATTTTCCAACCATTTCACAAGAATTTTTTTTGCTTCTCTATTTCTTTTAACTTGCACATAAGCATATAATCCTGGCGCAAAGATAGCCATACTTAGCCCTAAATAAATATTCATAATTAGTCTTTCTTTTAGATTAAATCATTTATATTTTAAACATGTATAAGATATTTGATACATGTGATGCATTACATACATTACAAATGTATAATTATTTTTTAAGTTGCTCAAAAAGGTCTTTAAGTTCTTCATTGGTAAGCCCACCTAAAACCAATAAACCAAGCCTAATAACATTAGATTGGCTAATCACTTGGCGAAATTCCATAAATCGCTCAATAGTATTAGTGATTCTTTCAACATCTTTTTCAAATAAAACCATAGTTTTTTTCTGGTTTACAGTTGGTTCAATTTTAGCTGGAACTTCAGCTTGTGGTTTATTATCTAGTATGTCGTCTGCAAGTGCAAATCTATTACTAGTTGTACTTTTTGGTTTATTCATAGATTCCTGAACAGAACCCATTAATGACTTTTTAGAACTCATAGGATTTTCCTTATTAAAAATTGCAATTAAGAGTAAAAATTAAATAGGTGCTCAACATAAAAACCACACACAAATATAATCCCAATTGACCTAATTCCAATTGGCAGAATTCAGGTTTTTTTACGCTGTAAAACAGAATACCGAGTGAAATTATTAACCCCAAAAGTAAACCAACTTTGATAAATATGCTCCCAGTAATGTCTTTACAAACACTATCTGAACAAGCAGTTAAGCAAAATGACAAGAGCATTAAATATACTTTTTTCATGATAAAACTTTCAAAGGTTAATTATTTATCTTCATTAAAAATTGCGATTACTTCTTTAGTTAATCTTGCAATTTCAGATTGAGCTTTTTCATCCTTAGTATTAATCACCGTTTTACCAGCTAAAATAGTTTGTCGGTAAATAGTTCTTAAATGAATTTGTGTATTACATTTAGTTATTCCAAAAGCTTCAAGCGCTCCACTTGCTTCACCGCTCATTGAAACACCTCTTTGACACATATTTAAAACTAACCTTGTGTGAAGTTTTTCTGTAATACCTCGATCTTCGCGAATTTCTGATACTTCGGCAATTAGATCTTTAATGCCCACGGTTGCGTACAAGTCCGCAGGACTTGGCACAACGGGAATAATCGCTAAATCAGCAACTAGTAAAATTGAATCGTTAAAGCGATTATTAACCGATGGTGGACAATCCACAATTATAAAATCATAAACATCAATAAACTTAGTGATTTCTTTGTGTGGTCTTTCAGAACCTGAAAGACTAACTACGGCACAAGGAAATTCATCATTTTCATCAGCATTGCTAGCCCAACGTGTAGCTGTACCTTGCGGATCACCATCAATTACTAAGACTTTATATTTAGTGGCTAACGCTCCAGCTAAATTCATAGCCAAGGTTGTTTTACCGCAGCCACCCTTTTGATTTGTTAGTGCAATTATTTTGGCAGTCATTTTAAACCCTTTACATTAAAATTATTACTCATACATCTAATACATTACATACATCACAGCCATCTAATACATGTCAATATTATACCATAAAAACAGATAGCAAATACAATAATATCACACTATTTCAATAACTTACACGTATTTTAACCACAAAACTAACCACCCTAAAACATCTAAAAACCAGTCAGCATTATTCGCTATTTGTGGACAGCAAGCACGCGGAATAAGCCATTAGCTGATTATGGATAACCCCGTGGATAGCTTACGGCTGCGCCTACCTCACCACCGCGTTAACACACAATCAAACTAACAACTTATTTTCCGCTTGACCACAAGCGCTAATACCCGCAAGAATTATAATAATAAAATTTTGAATTATTGAGGACAAGGCGGCTTTAACAAAATGATGCAGCTTAAATTAATTACGTTATCCACACAATTTGTGAATAACTTAAACCATGCTATAACTAATGTTATTCTCCAGCCACCCAGAAAGCATATTTTAGATAAGCAACCTCAAGCTAGTTTAACGATTACTTTGTGGTTCAGTCTAGTTTAAACCGCTATTGGATCGCGCCCTAAACCCAAAGTCTAGGATAGACCTAAAATCTATTTCGCGGTTCAGTTTCAGAAAAACCACGCCTTATCGTGTCTTAACCAACCAAATCCTAAATCTTAGCTTGTTTACACTCAAAAATACACCAGCGTATTTAAATTTAAAATTTAAGGGGTTGGTAAGGGGTAACTCGCTACCACTTACACTTTATCCACCGCAGGTTATTTATTCAGAAACAGAAAGCCACCAGATTTTAAGATAGCCTAATTAGCCCATGACCGAAAGGTCATTATTTATATATTGGTGCTTGCACCACTACTTGGGCGTTATGCACATCTAGTTGGTAGTATCACTTTTTCAGAGTTTTAAAAATGTCTTTAGTATGGGGATGTTTTAAAGCTGATTTGCTTGTGGATTTTGCCTATTTTTGCGACAACACCCAACTAAATACCAGCTAAGTGCCAAAAAAAACGCGCTAAGTTCCAAACGAAAAAAGTTAAAAACCAAGCTTTTTGGATAGAGTTTTATCCACAGGTGTTTAGCCTATTCATCGATAGGCTAAACAAAGTTGACTAGATGATGAATTTTGCGGACATTTCATCGTGTTGACGATCTTGATCTACATGTTGGTAGCGCATAGTTGTGTCGATTGATTTATGGCGCAATACTTGTTGAACTACCCTTATTTCAATCCCAGCATCAACTTGAAGCGTGGCTGATGTATGCCTAAACCAGTGAGTTGATACACGTCTAAGCTTATTAACAAACAATTCGTCATCTAATGAATCGGCTAAGCTGCTACAAATTGATTTAATGTTATGCCAAATAGTCGTATGATGAAATCCTTTATAAACAGTGCCTTGCCTACTTTTAATTACTACAGGAATGTGACTTTCATCCATCGTTCGATTAGCTAACATAGGTAGCCCATAGAACGCTCTATACTCATTTAATGCATCTTCTAAAGGTTTTAGAATCGGCACGATTCCGTACTGATTACCCTTACCAATAACTTCAATCCATAACTTGTTATTTCTGTAAAAAAAATCCTGCATTGTTGCACCATTTAATTCACACCTCCTACAGGCGGTATAGAGCAGAAACAATATAGTCCATTTCATTCTTACCTTAAATTCAATTAAGGTTTTTTAATTTTTCGACGAGAAATCCGACTTTATCGACTTTTCGTGCCTTTCATCAAATTATAATATATTAATTATTCTATTCAATATACAAGATTT
>JAIETQ010000021.1 GCA_019744995.1 Amoebophilaceae bacterium | reverse complement strand
AATCCATTTAGGAATAAATAAAGCACCCATAGCCAAATACAAGTAGAAAGTACAAATACGCCATAATAGAAGGATTAATAACATATAATCACCTAATGTATGGCTAAATAACTCCTGAAATGAAATTTCAGCAATAGCTGCCCGGGGATGACAAGCCATGGTGCTTGTAGGATGGATAGGTTGTACAAGCTTTTTATCTAGGCCAGAAGCGCTCATGCTTAAATCTATAAAAATAGTCTCGTAGCTCAACGGATAGAGCAACTGCCTTCTAAGCAGTAGGTTGAAGGTTCGAGTCCTTCCGGGACTACGCTTTTACAGCTGTTTCAAAGCAACTCCATCTATTTTTCTATTTTTTTTACCATGATTTTACAAAAATTAAGAGGCATGCTATGGGTTGCCCTATTCCTGGTTTTGCAACCATCCAAGGTAGCTGTGTATGCAGAAGAGGTACTAGCTAAGGCAGTAGATAGCCATGAACCTAGGCTCAGACTAGACCCCTTGAAAGTAATCTATATGACCTCCTGGGTTGCAGCCCATCAAAGTTTGCGTGCAGATATCGTGAAATTTATAAAAGCTAGTGAAATTAATGCAGTGGTTATTGATGTAAAGGATTATTCAGGAACTGTTTCCTTTGATACAGGAGATCCAGCCATTGAGCAACTGCGCACCGAAAAGATACGTTGTAAAGATTTACAAGACTTTATTCAAGCGTTGCATACGCATAACATTTATGTTATTGCTAGAATTACTGTTTTTCAAGATCCTTTATATGCCATAAAATTTCCATCAGAGGCTATTCAAAGCAAGAAGCATGCTACTACTTGGCAAGATTTTAAAGGATTAGCCTATATTGACCCTGCTTCTAAAAAGTTTTGGAAGTATATCGTTTGCCTTTCACGCGCATGTAAAACAGTTGGTTTTGATGAGATCAACTATGATTATATACGATTTCCCACAGATGGTTATATTTCGGATATGCAATTCCCACTTTCATTACCCCAAATAGAGCCTATACCTGATAAACAATTTGTAACGTTTAGAGCAAAAGGAGAAGTTGTTATGCACACTACAAAAGAAGCAGTATCCAAAGATAATGATCAGTTTTGGGTTGAAATCTCTTTTAAGACAATTATCTTACAGGAGTTTTATAAGTATTTACACCAAGAGGTTAGAGAGAAACTTTCCATACCTATTTCAGGAGATTTGTTTGGGATGACCCTTACAGACCATACAGATTTAAATATTGGGCAGGTATTGGAAATAGCAGCGCCTTATTTTGATTACATTGCGCCTATGATCTATCCTTCTCATTATCCGTCCGGTTTTCAAGGGTTTAAAAAACCCGCAAACTACCCTTATGAGATCGTATCTGCTGTTTTAAAGGAAGGGGTGCGTCGTTTAAAACGAATAGGATATCCTGCGCACAAATTAAGGCCCTGGTTGCAAGATTTTAATCTGGGCGCAATTTATGATGCAACCAAGGTCAATGCACAAAAAAAAGGGGTGTATGATGCTGGATTAAGGAGCTGGTTTATTTGGAATCCAAGCAATAAATACCTACTGGATAAGTATATAATTTCAACTTTATTGTCCAGGAAAATTAAGGATTAATTTGGGTTGGCGTAGCCTGTTTAACTTACTTTACAACCCAAGAATCTTTTTGCAAATAGCCCTCAGTTCATCCACCACCCGTTTTACCCCTTCACCTTCCAACTGGTCAGCCAAAGGCAAATAAAAATCCAAGGTTTCTTGGGCGATGCGACGTTGCTTTTCTGGTTTATGGACCCTCAATGTACGCACATTATGCAACCGATCGGCTAGTTTAATCATAAGCGCATACGTATCTGCAGCAGTAGCTAGCTGCTCATGGGTTTCTCCTTCGGTCAGCTTTGTCTTTTTTCCCGTAGGATCTACATTGGTTACTTGTTGCACCAAATAGGCTACTTTTTGCCCATATTGATAAGCAAGCTGTTCCAAAGTGATGGGGGTATCCTCGAGTACATCATGCAATAAAGCAGCCAACACGGCGTCTGGGTCTTGCGTCATGGTCAGTAAAATCGTAGCTACCGTCACAGGATAGGTATAAAAAGGCTCCCCTGATTTACGCAATTGACCTTGATGCACCTGTTTAATCATATCAATGGCCTCACGGACAATGGTAAGATCTAACAAACAGGAAGCTTCAAACAATCGTTGTATAAAAATGCGCTCTATTGCTATAGAAACAGGGGTCTCCAAAGGAACCTCCTTCGGTAGAGGGTCTTGGTCGACGATGGAAGCCCGTATCTGTTTTACATCTACTGGCAATACATAGAGCCGTCCCCCCAAGGGGCTATGTGCTTGATAGCCATAATGCGCCTCAATCAATTGCTTTTGATTGCGTTCTGGTAGCTCCATAGCGGTTTTAGGTACGGCTAAAGGAGTAGGAAGGGTAGTGGCTTGATAAGAAGATTCAATGGGCTGAGGCTCTGATGATTGGGTAAGTAAAAATCCTAAAGCGGGTAACTTTCGGGTAGAACCAGGTAGCGCCTGTAACTGGTAACAAAGCGCTGTATCTTGAATCGATAAAGTAAAACCATCCGTTGCTTCCCGGAGCATAGATTTGACCTGAAAGGTCAAGAGTTGTACTATTTTCTCTACATCACAGGTAATGGTTTTTTGATTCGTACGCCTTTCAATACGTATGCGCGCTGCATAGGCTACGTTATTGATTTGGCTGTTGAGTTGTATGAAAAGATCGGTTAAGGGTATTGTGGCAATATGCAGTCGCATAGCATCCATCGTCTGGTAAAAACTTGACTTGCAATAGGCAACAAAGGAATCCAATTGCTCTAATCCCTTTTGGGCTAAAGCCGCATCTACACAATGGTTGTTGACCAAACCATCTAACGATTGTTTGACAAACCTTAGCGGCTCTTTTTGGATTTCTAGCTGCTTTTTCTGTAAAGCTTGGTATTGCAAATGATAGAGATAGTCGGTTTCACGTAAAGCATGAAGCTGACAGAGCTGCTGCTTTTCTTGCACCAGTTGCTCTATTTTTTTTTCTTTCCTACGGGCAAAAAATATACCTATTAATAGAGCCAAGAGCAGCTGACACATCCTTATATTCACCGAAGTAGTGTACCATTCCCAATCTATAGGTCCAAAATAAGGATAGAAAAGTAGGTTAAGGCCAACACCTAATACAATAAGTAGCAGGGCCATACCCCAATCTACCAATGCCACCAAACAGGTCAATGAAAGGATAAGATGCGCCAACCAATTACCATCTCCTCGACTGAGCATAAACATCAACATGCTGGTAAAAGAGAGACAGTAGAGGAGGGTAAAATAAAATAAGGTGGGTAAGTAGTTAACCTGAAAGGTTTTGCTCCATTTCTCTTTGGCCATCAGTAATACAGCTAGTATACCACCAAAAAAATGAGATATTAACAAACATTTAGGATGTGCTTTGATGATCTGATTCAATAAGAAATGGGGAACTATTAAATTCAACAAACAAAAAATACCAGCTAAAACATAAGGAGGGTTGCACTTTTTTAATTGTTGTTGCACATAAACCAATAGGTTTTTAGGTAAGAGATCTTGGAAGAAAGGGCTAGATGGAGTGAATTCATTTAAGTGTAGTTCCTTCTTTCTTTTAACCTTTTTAAATCCTTTATTGATATAACAATGGGTGCCAAAGAAGCTAATGCCATTGACTACAATACAAAGTAAGGTAGTTAGATAATCATAATCTTCGGGTAACAATAGCTTACAAGCTACCCAAGCCCCTATTGTAATCCCCGCAGCGGTATAAAATGCTTTTTTCTCCGGCTTAAGACCTGTCAATCCACTTAAGAAGGGAAACATCAATACCGGTCCGGTAGCTTCTAAGGAATTCAAGAACAAACCCAACATATCTGTGGTATGTAAGGCAATAGCTATAGCTCCCATCCCCACGAAAATAGTGGCCCCTTGTGCAAAATATTTTTCCCTGGATATCGACAATACTTTTCCCCTCGTAGCGTAGATGGGTTTAATAACGTCATGGACCAGCGTCAGGCCGGTAACATGAAGATACGAATCAACGGTAGACATCACAATAGCTAATAACCCAGCGACAGCCAAACCTTTAAAGCCTATGGGAAGAAAATTATTAATCATACGAGCTACAATCTCATTACCCTCTCCATCTGGGTAGAGGATCATACCTGCTAGGGCAATTAATGAGACTACACATCGAAATAGCGGATCAACAAATGCAACCACAACGTATTGGTTTCGTAGCTGTTTTTTGGTTTTTCCTAGCAATAACCGCTGTATGATGGCAGCATCAACAATACCAGCAGGGAAGATAGTCCATAGGATTAAATAAAAATAAAACTTAGGATGATCCATAACCATCAATTTTTCTGGCGGTACTTGAGTTAGTAAGTTAGTTATACCCCCCACCTCACTCACCGCCATATAAGCAATGATGGGAATGCCCACAACAACCATGAAGAATTGCAATACATCTGTGGTCACCACCGATTTAATGCCTCCATGGGCTGTATATAGGGTCAACATAAAGCCTCCAATAAGAATAGCTGGTTTTGCATTGATACCAATCAGTGATTCACAAATAATACCTAGTATAATGAAC
>JAIETQ010000047.1 GCA_019744995.1 Amoebophilaceae bacterium | reverse complement strand
GTGGGTATACCTACGCTCAACAAAAGATGATCGCACAGTTTAATTGTACGGGTGATTGGGCGTTCTATCTTGAGGGTGATGAGGTTATTCATGAGCAAGATTATGCGACTATTCGTGCGTCAATGGAAAAACATCTTGATGATAAAGCAGTTGAAGCGCTAGTTTTTGATTATTATCATTTTTACGGCTCACCAAGCACATATGCCTACTCGCCACGCTGGTATCGGCGTGCCCCGCGAATTATTCGTAATACGGTGCGTTCATGGGCTCCAGATGGCTTATTTTGGCTGATTATGAATGAAAACAAGCAGGGGCGCTATCCTAATGCAGCATTAGTGAGTTGTCATCTCTATCATTATGGACATGTGCGTTCAGTTGCTAAAATGAATGAGAAGCAAAAGCGCGTAGAGCGTTATTGGGGTAAAACGCCAAAAGAATTTCTTGGTTACGGTGATATCGATCCACAAAGCATTCGTCAATTTACCAACTCCCATCCTGTAATTCTTCAGCATTGGCTTAGTCATGATGCAGAACAGCAATTTATTGCAAACCCAGATTATCAACTTTCAAAACGCGATAAAAAACATCGCTTAGTCAGTAAGCTTGAAAAAATGTTGGGAGGTAAAGATTTTACAAAAAAACATTATAAGTTAGTAAGGAAATAACTGTTGAAGCAATTATTGAATAAATATAATTTTTTTGTAGCTGTGCTAATCGGTGGTTCAATTCCTTTATCTACATCAGTAGAAAATTTAACATTGGTATTGGTTCCTTTGGCTGTTTTTTTTACAGCTTCAATGCGTAAGAATTTAGTTAATGCTTTACAATTTTGGACGGTTCGTCTTTCACTTCTCACCTATCTGGTTTTTATGTTTGGAGTTATTTGGTCTAGTGCACCACTTCATGATGTTAGTCATATGTTAGTGAAAATGATTACCATGTTAGTCTTGCCATTTGCTGTGTGTTTTTATCAAGATGAACGGCTTCGCAAAATTTCCTTATGGATGTTTTTTTGTGTTACCACGATTTCATTAATTTTATCTTATGTGGCTTGGTTGTTTAATCATCCTATTTTACATGGTGCAAGATATTATGTTTCTAATGGTGCTGGGGCTGGTGCAGATAATTGGTGTCCATTTAGGGCGCACGCATACCATTGCTATTTTATTGGGTTAACAATGTGTATGTTAATCTATAAACTACTTAATAAACAAGTATCTGATTTAAAATTGAAAGTATTAGCCGTTGTTTACATTGTCTTAGGTGGTTTTAATATTTTTTATATGGTTTCAAGTAGAACTGGTCAATTATCCTTTATTATGATGATTTTTGTTTTACTTATAACATGGCAGTTTAAAAGAGGTATCTTAATTTTTGTAGGTTGTATTCTATTGGCATTGCCAGCCGTTTACTTAACTTCAAATGCAGTGCAAAGTAAAATTAAGCAAGCACGAATGGATTTAATTCATCATCAAGAGGGTGTCAATCAAGGTAATTCAATTGGGCTTAGACTAACGTTTCATAAATATGCAAAATTGCTTATTAGTGAGAAACCTATTTTAGGGCATGGAACTGGCAGTTATTCATCAGAATATGCGCGAGTTGCGGTTCATGATACGATAAATACAGATGGTAATCCTCATAGTGATTATTTGTGGTTTGGCGTTGAACTTGGCTATGTTGGAATGGGGTTATTAATTATGATATTTTCAGCATTAGCTTACGATTCTTATTTTTTACAAAATAAATCTAAAACCTTTGGATGGATTATAGCGGTGACCTATTTAATTATCTGTACACAAAATTCATTTTATACTGATAGCGTTACGGGGATTGCATTTTTATATTTCGTTGCTTTGATTTTTTCATCTGATAAATTACTTAAATTAAGGATTTAGTTATGATAAGTATTATTACTGCAGTTTATAATCAGCTTGCGATGAATCAAATATTTTTTGAAAATTTGTCTAAGTTCACTAAAAATAAATTTGAATTGATTGTAATTGATAATGGTTCTAGCGATGGAAGTGCTGAGTTTTTTGAATCAGTGGGTGTAACCGTAATTCGAAATGGCGCGAATTATTCTTATCCTTATTGTCAAAATCAAGGAATTGCTTTGGCCAAACATGATTGGTTGTGTTTTCTTAATAATGATATTATTGTTTCACCTAATTGGGATGAACACATTATTACAAATATGCTGTTAAATAAACTTGAGGTTGCATCGGTTTGTGGTGTTGAACATTTGGAAAATCGACAAGAGACTCGTAAGCTACGTCGCCGTTGGAATAGAGTTAAAGGTGTACTTTCAATTTTTGGGCAATCAAAGCTCATTTTGAATTTAATGCATAAGCTAATGTATCCTAATTGGAGTGAATTTACAAATAATCGCTATATTAGATTTAAAGGACAAATAAAAGCTGGATTTGTGGGTAATACGGTTGTGATGAATCGTTCCGCTTTATCTAAAATAGGTCTATGGGATGATAGAATTCAAGCGGCTGACTTTGATTTGTATTTAAGAACTATTGAACGCTACACCTCACACGGAGATTTAAGACCGATGCATATTTGTCTCGATACATTTATTCATCATTACATCCGATTAACGGCAAAGGTTAACTATCCTCCGTTTGCGGATAAGGCTAATTTAATCACTCTTCAAGATAAGTGGTCGCCAGAAATGTTGGCTAATCTTAAGCTAATGAATGAATAGGTCACATCTTATATGTTCATGATCTGTGGGTGATTTATTCATTATGTAAGGCATCTGACATCTAAATCAAGTTATAATAAATAATGTGTCGATTATGAAGAGCGAGGAATGTTAAATAAACTTAGTTTAGTTATTATTAGTCAAAATGAAGAAGCCGCATTGGAGAAATGCTTGCAGTCGTGTGTGTCATTAGTTGATGAGATTGTCATTATTGATAGTGGCAGTACTGATGGTACGCAGGCAATTGCGTTAAAGTACAAAGCTCACTTTATTCATCAAGATTGGCTTGGCTTTGGTGCGCAAAAAAACTATGCAGTAACACTTGCTAAGCATGATTGGGTATTATGTCTGGATGCAGATGAATATTTAACTACTGAATTAGCCATAGAAATTAGTCAAGAATTAGACAATCCGCGCGCAAAGGCTTATCAATTAATTCGCTGTAATAAATTTCTTGGCAAATTTTTGCGTCATGGGGCTGGCTATCCAGATTGCTCCATTCGCTTGTTTAATCGTCAAGCTGCAAATTGGTCAAATGATTTGGTGCATGAAAAAGTTGAAGTTGTGAGCGATTGTGCTGTTGCTACATTAAAGCATGATTATCTGCATAATAGTGGCGAAGATTTTATGAAATATTTGCACAAGCAAGATCGTTATACAACCACGCAGGCATTAAGGATGCTGGAATTGAATAAATCCGTCAAATTAAGCAAGTTATTTTTTTCTCCGTTTATACATTTTATCAAATATTACGTGATAAAGCGTGGTTTTATGGACGGTGTGCCTGGTTTTATTCATATTGTTTTAGGTTCGATTAACTCATTTCAGAAATATGCCAAGCTTTACGCGTTATGTCAGCAAAAGAGTCAGTGATGCATTTTAATCACCTAGTATCTTGGTTGTACTAATTTAGCAGAAAACTATGCATTTTAAGTATTCAGAAAAATTTTAGTAATATACATTAAATAATCCTTCATGTAAATAATGGTTCTGATAGCACATTAGTAGAATGGATTAAAATTTAATAATTTAGTTAGCTCTTAGTGTCGTGAGTATTGACATACTAGGCAATGGTTTGTCCATGGAGATCAAATGCAAGAAATTAGTTTCTGCTCTGCAGCAAGAGAGCTGGTTGTGAAAAATAATAAACGGCATGATTTCTCAAAAATTGGTATGACAATCTATTTTTCTATCGTAAAATTTTATGTTTTGGTGTTGCAGTCGATGGGCGTGAGTTAAAATTTAGTAAAGGCTTTAGTTGTTATTTAGCTAAGTGGAAAGCCAAGCGAGTTACGAATAATTAAGATAAATATGTATTTTATTAAAATGGGGTTTATTAATTGTTAAAAATAACTAGCAGTATAGTCTTCTTGATTTTGCAACTAATTGGAGTAAACTTAGTTTTTGCCCAAAATAATGTTGAGGGGTTTTATACTGGAATAGGAACTGGTCTTAATATTACAGCGAACAGTAATTTGATTAAAACCTATGGAGCAGCGCAAGACGTTCATGGGGTTAGTAATATGGGTAATCTTACGGCATATTCATTGCCGATATTTATTGATGGCGGTTATCGTTTTAATCCTTACTTATCGGCAGAATTTAGTTATAGTTATAGTGGTAATCAGCAATATACTGGACCTGTTGGCGTGAATGGAGATAATGCACTTTTCTGGGGGTCGCAAAATATGTTTGGTATTTCGGCTCTTGGTTATCTACCATTGACAACTAATTTTTACTTAAAAGGTCGCTTGGGTTTGGCGTATGCCATGGCTACGATGACGACGTACATTGGTGATCCCGGGACTAAAATGATGACTTCAGAAATTGGTGCGGGATTGCAGTATTTTATGTCACAGCACCTTTCACTTGATTTTGATTATATTAATTATGGTTTGCTAATGCCAATGCAATTAAACTACAAACCACCAGTGGGAGGAGCACCTAATTTGGGGGTGATTGATACGATTAATAATAATCAATTATTTGTGAGTCTGACAGTTCACTACTAAGTATTAAGTTTGAAATTAGTTTTATTAAGCTCTTTGTGAAAAAGACTCACGTGTGGTTTGGTAATTATGCTATAATCTATACCTCAAAATGGTGGATAGTTAGGTTCCTCAAGATCTCGTTTATCGAGCACCTCCTAT
>JAIETQ010000046.1 GCA_019744995.1 Amoebophilaceae bacterium | reverse complement strand
GAAGATGTTTCGTTGATTTTCATTTAAGCTGGTATGATGTGGCCCCCAATTTATAAGAGTTGGTTGCAAGAATTAGAAGAAAATCCTCATCCACGTCAAGCTTTAATGGATGCAATCGCACGGAATAAAGATCCAATTTTTGCCAGTGGCATTTCGCAAAATTTATATTCTTCAATTCGTGAAGTTTGGATGTTGCAAGTTGATTTTGATTTACCAAGCTTTGCACGACTAGAACATGTTCCTGTGCATGGTCGTTTCCGCCAAGCGTGGCATTTATTTAATTTACGCAATGAATTTAAACAAGTTGATCCGCTCTTATTTGATTGGTGGAATCGCTTCATGGTTGCGGATGAAACTTTGCGCACCGAATTATTGGTTGAATTAGGCGATATTGCGCCACCTGAATATAAAAAGAAACGTAAGGCGCGTAAACCAAAGCGTCGGCGTACCAAACATAAACCAGCTGCTGCGGAGTAATATCTAAAGATAAACTTTGTTTTTAAATGTGAACAATAATATTAAGGTATAGACTGATGTGATTTTAGACTATTATAGACTAAGGTTACAGCAGAATCTACCTTAATTACGTAATGTTAAAAGTGCTACTCATTCCACACTGGTGCGCGACTCATTAAGTGAATAAATTCAAAAATATGTTATTTAATTGTGGTTTTTTATTGCGACCCCCATTTGGGGTACTATGCAACTAGGCTAAATTTAGTTACAATATAGAGTCTGTTCGATAGTGTAGCGGATTTAATTATTGTAAAAGGTGGTATTTTATGAAAAAACTTTTAGGTGTATTTTTTGCATTGATGTTACTTCTTACAGGGTGTGGCGGCGGTAGCGGAGGTGGGGGTGGTAGTTCATCAAGCAATCCAATTCAGATTGGGATATTACCAAACGGATCATCTGTTGAGATATCAAGTAATAATTTGCCTATAACAATAAGTTCTCCGCAAAAAACGACAATTTCCCTTGTCGGCGGATCCGCTAATGAAAGCTTTGTAATGAATTTTACTAGTAGTGCATTAGCAAATATGGATCAAGTATATAAAAAAGCTAATGATACTGTGACATTCAGTAATGGCATATTGGTTTCTCCTAATTCTTGTATTTTAGGAACTACTGGCAGTGGATTCTCAAATTCGTGTGAGATTTCTGTTTCTGTTTCCGCTGACACTTTAGCAGGAACATACGTTATTACACCTACGGCAGTATCCTCAAATATGGGATCAAGTACTACACTAAGTCCTATTACTGTATTGGTGAGTGGGGCAGTTAAACCTAGCATGAAAACAATAACGGAGTACTCATTAAATGGAACAAGTGGAGTAATTACTGGTCATAATATTGCCGTTACCATGCCATATGGAACAAATGTAACCGCTTTAGTGGCAACGTATATTACGACGGGTAACTCAGTCTTAGTGGGTAGAGTTATACAAATTAATGGAATAACCCCGAATAATTTCACTTCGCCGGTAATTTATACAGTAACTGCCGCTGATGGCAGTAAGCAAAATTACACAGTTACGGTTACAGTAGCACAGAATACAGCAAAAGATATACTCGCCTATTCATTAAATGGAACAACTGGGGTGATTACTGGTCAGAATATTGCTGTTACCATGCCATATGGAACAAATGTAACCGCTTTAGTGGCAACGTATATTACAACGGGTAACTCAGTTTCAGTGGTTGGAGTTACACAAATTAATGGAGTAACCTCGAATAATTTCACTTCGCCGGTAATTTATGCAGTAACTGCTGCTGATGGCAGTATGCAGACTTACACAGTTACGGTTACAGTAGTACAAAATACAGCAAAAGATATACTCGCCTATTCATTAAATGGAACAACTGGAGTGATTACTGGTCAGAATATTGCTGTTACCATGCCATATGGAACAAATGTAACCGCTTTAGTGGCAGCGTATATTACAACTGGTAACTCAGTCTCAGTGGATGGAGTTACACAAATTAATGGAATAACCTCGAATAATTTCACTTCTCCAATAGTTTATACAGTAAATGCTGCTGATGATAGTAAGCAAAATTACACAGTTACGGTTACTGTGAGCATGTTCTCTTCGCCATTTGGTATAGTATTGAATCCTACAGGAACAATTGTCTACATTACAAACTTTGATGGTAATACTGTTTCACAATGCTTCGTAAATGGATTATCTGGAGTATTAAGCGGTTGCGTAAATAGTGGCGCTACTGGATTAGATCAACCATCTGGCATAGCTTTAAATTCTACAGGAACAACTGCTTATATTACAAACAGAAATAATAATACTGTTTCACAGTGCTCCGTAAGCGGATTATCTGGAGTATTAAGCGGCTGCGTGAATAGTGGTGCTACTGGATTAGATCAACCAGCTGGCATAACTTTAAACTCTACAGGAACAATTGCCTATATTACAAACCGGAATAATAATACTGTTTCACAATGTTCCGTAAACGGATTATCTGGAGTATTAAGCAGCTGCTTGAATAGTGGTGGTACTGGATTAGATAAACCAACTGGCATAACTTTAAACTCTACAGGAACAATTGCCTACGTTACAAAGTATAGTAATAATAGCATCTCACAATGCACGGTAAATAGCTCAAGTGGTGCATTAAGTGGGTGTGCTGATAGTGGTGGCACTGGATTACGCCAACCAAGTAGCATAGTTTTTAACGCTACAGGAGCAATTGCCTACATTACAAATCGTATTGATCATACTGTTTCACAATGTGTTGTAAATAGCTCAAGTGGTGCATTAAGTGGCTGTGTGAATAGCGGTGGTACTGGATTGCACCTACCAAGCGGGATAGTCTTAAACGCTACAGGAACAACCGCTTATATTACTAATTATAGTGCTAATAGCATTTCGCAATGCTCTGTGAATGATTCTACTGGTGAATTTAGTGGGTGTATCTACAATAATAACTAATCTAAAGTAGATCGTTATGGGGCTAATTTTACATTACGGCCCCTGCTATAGCACATAATATGAGTTTAAACCAATTCAGCTTAGGAATAATATTTTTATTATTCCTCAATTATTTAACCGAGGTCAACTGAATTCAGGTTGGCTAATTTTTAATAAATTGAAATAAATATGGAAAATAATCTTCTCCACCGTGAGATTAAAAGTTTTGTGTTACGCCAAGGTAAAATTACGCCAGGTCAGCAGCGTGCTTTAGAAGAGCTGATGCCGCGTTATGGCGTTGATTACGCGCCTGAGTTAATTGATTTAAATAAGGTTTTTGGACGTGATAACGCCAAAATTCTTGAAATCGGTTTTGGAATGGGGCACGCCACGTGGCAAATTGCCAAAACTAATCCAGAACAAGACTATCTTGGTGTAGAAGTGCATTTGCCTGGTGTTGGGGCCTTGTTGATGCAAATTGCTGAGCATGAGGTCAATAATTTACGCCTAATTCGCCATGATGCGGTGGAAGTTTTACGCCACATGTTAGCAGATAACTCGTTGGATGGGGTGCATATCTTTTTCCCTGATCCGTGGCATAAAAAACGCCATAATAAACGCCGTTTGATTCAGACCGAGTTTGTTAATTTGTTATGTCAAAAGCTTAAACCTGGTGCTTATTTGCATTTGGCAACCGATTGGCAGGATTATGCGCTGTGGATGATTAATGTGCTTAAAGATGTTCCAATGCTACGTAATCAAGCTGTAGATGGCGATTATGTGGCACGTCCCGATTATCGTCCGTTGACCAAATTTGAACAACGTGGATTAAAGCTAGGGCATGGGGTTTGGGATATTATTTATCGTAAAATATCTGATTAATTTTGTGCTACTTTAGTGCAATGCATGGCAAGTTTTCAAGTAATTCGCTCTATATTTCGCTATAATCTGACTTTTGTTGTTGTCTCTATATATTGTCAACTTTAAAACCAATGCTATCGTAGGCACCACAATAACCACTTCCAGAAACCTCAAATTTGCGACCTTTAGTAAAGTCTAAATCACTATTTAAAAGTTTTTCTATGGCATCAAATCTAAAGTCTACAATATACCAAGGTGCATTTATTCTCAAGGCTAAATAAAGATATTCTTCATGTCAATTTTATTAATAAATGTTGATAATTTAACCAGACATTAGTTTAGCAAATATTCAATTTACCCATTTGATTTGCATCAGAGCCAATTAATTTTATATCTGATATTACGCAAGAGAATGAAGTTTATGAACAAACTATACTCTTTGCGTAACCTCAGTTAATAAGCTATAGATCCTGACACATTGATGGTTCCTGTTAAGTCACTCACTACGAAACCAAAAGCATTACTCCCCCCACTTGGTACTGAGCCATGGGTAATTGTAATTTTTCTATTTGCATCAGCTTTAACAGTTTGATTGGTTGCAAAGAAGGAATATCCTCCGCCTTCCGCTGCAGCATATGCACCCAAAGTAAAGACTGCATTAGCTTGGATTGGATAAGTTTTACCTGGTATCGCTGCGGATGGTTGGAAGCCAGTAATGTTAAACTCACCACTTGGTTGTTGCTCAACTTGCAAATAACCAGGGGTACCATTTGAATAATAAACAGGTATCATATACAAATTATACTTATTAGTTTTGGCAACTGCCAAATCAGGGATCATCACAACAGGCTTACCTGCCAATAGTACCCAGCTTTCGCTAGCGCCAGCAGCTTGGTTAAACTGTACAGTGAACGTCGGTGTAACTCCTCCGGTCACGCTCTCAGCTTGAACCATCGCATCGATACACGGAACAGTTGATGTTTGTATTTTACAGCTAGGATTCCAGTGAGCTGCTAATACATAGTTAAAATCATTGTCAATAGTTGAACTATTTACTACGCCGCCAATATTGGTAGGAGTAGTAACCGTAGCGATTAGATTCGTTGACTCGGTAAAATAGTAGTTATAATAAGAGCTTACTAATCCAGTTGTTGCTAGAGTATAATTAGGCGCAAA
>JAIETQ010000050.1 GCA_019744995.1 Amoebophilaceae bacterium | reverse complement strand
ATATCTTGCCATACTTTTTATATACTATATAAATAAACCCTTATAGACAGCCCGACTAAGGACGCCTACGTTTAGGAGGCCTACAACCATTATGAGGAAGAGGGGTAACATCTGAAATAGAACCTACTTGTATGCCATTATCTTGAATGGCACGAATAGCAGACTCACGCCCAATACCTGCTCCTGTTACAAACACATTTACATTTCTCAATCCTAACTCATAAGCTGCTTTTGTGCAATCAGCAGAGGCCATTTGAGCAGCATACGGTGTGTTTTTTTTGGAACCCTTAAAACCCATCTTACCAGAAGAAGACCAAGTAACTACTTGACCAGACTCATTCGTAATAGAAATAATTAAATTATTAAATGTAGCCTGAATATGTGCTTGCCCCTCTTTAGTAACCTTAACGATTCTTTTTTTACCTTTATTATTATTTTTTGTATTTTTCATAGTAATATTTGCTATACTTTTTCTCATTAGAAATAAAGAAAAATAGACTTATTTAACCTATAAATAAGCTTAAACACTAGCTTCTATATTCTATTTGGTCGCTTTCTTTTTATTAGCAACCGTCTTAGGTTTTCCCTTACGTGTTCTGGCATTGGTTTTAGTTCTCTGCCCACGAACCGGCAACCCTAATTGATGTCTTTTACCCCTATAACAATTCACTTCAATTAATCGCTTAATGTTTAAACGATTAATTGATTTTAAATCACCCTCGATTCTATATACACCACTAATTGTCGTTCTGATGAGTTTTAATTCATCATCTGTCCAAGTAGATACTTGTCTATTTTTATCAATTTGAGCAGTGTTAAGAATTTTATTAGCAGAGCTCCTACCAATTCCATATATATACGTGAGTGAAATTTCACCTCTTTTATTATCTGGAATGTCTACACCTAATACCCTAGCCATACCTATCCTTGTCTTTGTTTAAATTTGGGATTCTTCTTATTAATAATAAATAACACACCTTTTCGACGTACAACTTTACAATTAATACTCCTTTTTTTTACAGATGTTTTAACTTTCATATGCTAACTAACTATTCAGTTGTTTTAAATCTGTGGACTATTCTTGCCTGTGTTAAATCAAAAGGAGTTAATTCCATTTTGACTCTATCTCCAGGAATAATCTTAATATAATTTTTACGCATTTTTCCAGAGATTTGAGCCCTAACTACATGACCATTTTCTAAAACTACTTTAAAAACTGCCCCCCTTAAAGATTCTCGGACGACTCCATTTTGTTCAATTGGAAGTACTTTAGCCACCTTATTTATTTATAATTATTATATATTTTCTTGCTAAAAGCTTTACGCATTTAACAACTATGGAAACACCTCATTACCAAAATTTCCTCATCGAAGAAGAAACCTGTATTAAAAAACTAATATAATAAATTTGATACAAATATCCTTAGATATTCACCTAAGGCTGCATTAAAAAGTTATTTAGCTCTACTTCCCCCTGTATTAATGATAACTTCATACCGACGCATCAATAAATAACTCTCTACTTGCTGAATCACTTCTAAAACAGAACTGACCATAATCAATAATGACGTCCCCCCATAAAATTTAGAAAAAGGCAAACTTAACCCAAACATATAAGCAAATGAGGGGAGAACAGCAATAATAGCTAAAAAAACCGCTCCTGGCAGGGTTATCCTATCCAACACGTCGTCAAAAAAACGAGCCGTTGCATTACCAGAAGGAACCCCTGGAACAAAACTATTGGTACGCTTCATATCTTCTGCTATTTTAGCAGGACTTACGGTAATAGCCGTATAAAAAAAGGTAAATACAATAATTAACAGCGCAAATAAAACATTAAAAGGCCAACTAGTAATATCTTGTAACCTATGACTCATACGCGCAGCCCACTCAAACTTAGTTGACCAAAAGCCAACAACAAACGAAACACCAATGATTAGAAGGTGTGCAAATATAATGGGCATCACACCTGCACTATTTAACTTTAAGGGTATATACTGCCGCTGACCACCATATATAACATTAGTCGTTAACTGCTTAGCATACTGGACAGGAACCCTACGTGTAGCTTGGGTAAATGCAACCAACGCAATTACGATCCAAAACAAGATAAACATCTCCAATACAAACAAAAGTATCCCTCGACTACCTCGATGTACAACTTCTTGATAAAGCGCTCCTGGAAAAGCAGATACAATAACAACCATAATTAACATGGTTACCCCATTACCAATACCTTTATCTGTAATTTTTTCACCTAGCCACATACAAAACAAAGTACCCGCTGTTAATATCACTATAGAGATAGCAATAAAATAAGAACGATCTATAGAGATATTCCCATGACAAGATGTAGTTAATACATATTGAAATGACTGAAAAATAGCAATAAAAATAGTAAGTATACGGGAAACTTGAGCAATTTTACGCCTACCCATTTCTCCATCACGTTGAATTTTCTGTATCTTAGGCCAAGCAATAGATAAAATTTGCATCACAATGGATGCTGAAATATAGGGGGTTACGCCAAGTGCAAAAACAGAGGCTTTACTAAAAGCACCTCCTAAAAAACTATCCAATAATCCTAAGATTCCTCGTACATTGTCTGATACTTTTGCTATGTTTATACCTGGTAAAACAATACAACCACCCAATCGAAAAAGTATTAAAAAAAATAGTGTATTTTTGATACGAACCCTAAGCTCTTTTATATAAAATATATCCTTAATAACCCTAACCAATTTATTCATATAAAGGCAATATAGTAACTGATCCACCTAAACTTTGAATAGTTTCTAAAGCAGCAGTAGAACAGCGATGTGCAGAAACAGAAATTTGAGTAGTTAGCTCACCTCCTCCCAATATCTTATAAGACTCACGTTTCCCAATTACCCTATTTTTTCTTAAAAAGAGATGATCTATATGAGTGACATGATACTTATCCACTAAGGCTTGTAAAACAGAAAGATTCAAAGGTGTAAACTCAATTCTATTAGGAGACTTAAAACCATGTTTAGGCAAACGTCTCTGCAGAGGAGTTTGTCCTCCCTCAAATCCAGCTTTTCTTTTATAACCAGACCTAGATTGAGCACCATTATGCCCACGCGTAGAGGTTCCACCTTTTCCAGAACCTTGCCCCCTACCAACACGTTTCTTTCTCTTAAAAGAACCGGGTGCTGGCTTAAGTGTATGTAATTCCATAAATAGTTATATGCTTTTTGTGACAACTAGGTGATTCACTTTAGCTACTACACCCAATATTTGAGGCGTAGCTTCATGTACAACACGCTTATTAATACGACCTAACCCAAGTGCTTTCATCATATTTTTTTGTTGCTTAGGCCGTTTTATTAAACTACAAACCTGAGTAATTTCAATCTTTTTCATAACAAACTTACCCATTAAATACTTTATCCAAAGAAATACCCCGTTGCTTAGCAATAGTCAAAGGATCACGTAATTGTAGCAAGGCTTTAAATGTTGCCTTAACTACATTGTGTGGATTGGCAGAACCTTGGGATTTAGACAAAATGTTTTTAATACCCGCACTCTCTAATACCGTTCGAACACCACCCCCCGCAATAATACCTGTACCAGCGGTAGCTGGTCTAATAAGCACTCGACCTCCACTATATTTACCAATAGCCTCATGAGGAATCGTTCCACGTAAAATAGGAACTTTGATCAAATTACGCTTAGCTTCTTCTACTCCTTTAGCAATTGCATCGGTCAACTCTTTGGCTTTACCAAGACCATAGCCAACTACTCCTTCACCATTTCCAACTACCACAACTGCAGCGGAACTAAAGGTACGACCACCTTCAACTACTTTAGTAACTCGATTAACAGCTACTACTTTTTCTTCAAGGTTATAATCGCTTGCCTTAATTTTTTTTACACTTGATACCATACCGACTAAAATTTAAGACCTTTTGCTCGAACCGCCTCCGCCAATGCTTTAATTTTTCCATGATAGAGATAACCAGAACGATCAAAAACAACCGTTGTTATGCCATGAGCAATGGCTTGATCAGCAACAGCCTCACCTAAAGTTGATGCTGCAGCCAGATCATTCTTACTAATCTTGAGCGCACGCAAAGAAGAAGAGACTAGGGTTTCTCCTTTATCATCATTAATCAGCTGAACATAGATGCAGGTATTACTCTTAAAAACAGAGAGACGCGGCTTTTCTAAAGTACCATGTAAGCGACCCCTGATTTTTTTTCTAACCTTAAGCCTTCTTTCTATTTTCTTATTTTTTATTTTCATTTTCTATCTCTATATAGACCCACGGAATCAAAAAAATTATAACAGGAAGCTACTTCTTAGTAGACTTACCCACTTTACGACGAACCTGTTCACCTAAAAATCTAATCCCTTTCCCTTTATAAGGCTCAACTTTGCGTAAGGAACGAATTTTAGCAGCAACTTGTCCCAGTAACTGGTTATCGATACATTCTAAATGAATCAAAGGAGACTTCCCCTTTGGCAACTCGGTTGTAGCTACTATTTCTTCTGGTAAAACCATAACCACATCGTGGGAATAGCCTAAACCTAATTCTAATAAGTTACCTTGTTGTACATTAGCCTTATAGCCAACACCGATTAACTCTAATGTACGCTTAAATCCAACACTTACACCAATAACCATATTGTATATTAAAGCTCTATACAACCCATGCAGGGCATTCACTTTTTTTCCTCCTCCTTCACAAGTAACTACGTTAACCACATCTTGTGAAATTTCAATTTTGATTTGCGGATCAATTTTCTGGCACAAAACACCCTTAGCACCTTTTACTTGCACTGCTCCATCAGCCATATGCTCTACAAAAACACCTGCTGGCAGATTAATTGGAAGTTTTCCTATTCTTGACATTTTTTCTAATATAATTATAGGCTAGTAAACATAACAAAGTACTTCTCCACCAACATTTTCCTTTCTAGCTTCTTTATCGGTCATAACACCTTTTGAAGTAGAAACGATGGCAATACCTAAACCATTC
>JAIETQ010000039.1 GCA_019744995.1 Amoebophilaceae bacterium | reverse complement strand
GAGATCGCCATAAGGCTAAAAAGATGTCCAAATTAGAGCATGATCCAGTAACATGTGGCTGCCGTGGTGGATATTGTGAAATAGCGCAAGGTATAAAAATGGATAAAGAGTGGGCGGAACAGGTACAAGAACAAGAAGCACAACTACCTGTTGAATTTTTAGAAACTCGAAAAGAAGCATTAATTGATGAAGCATATAGCATTATGGCGGAACGTATCGCAATAGAAAATGAAACTCTAATACCACATCCATCGATAGAAGATTTTAATAAGGACGAAGCCATAGCGGAATTGAAAAAATTACTTGAAGAAAAAGAAAAGAAAATTGAAGAGTTGATTATTGAAATTCCAAAACGCAAAAAATTCTTTGGAATATTTTAGTACTATTTAATTGAACATTCGTTAATTTAACTTCAATTTTAATATTTGTATTGATTATATTTGGGGTTAAAAATTCCTATTAGTTTAGTTTCTAAGTTTTTGGCTTTTTCACAATCTGCCGTGGTTGCTGTTCCACATATAATAACCTTTATAGTAAAATTTTTAATTTTGTTCAAAGCAGCCTCATCAGTACATGAATCTATCTTACAAATATTTTTTCTAAGAGTCGCACCACTATTCTTTGGTTGAGTGTGTTGATAAATTCTCGTCTTCAAATCTTGCTTCTTCGAACCAGATTCTCCTATATAAACAGGAATTCTATTCTCAAAAAAAATGTAAACCCCTGTTTTTTCTATACATTCTGTAAAAGGTTTACTAGCACCTTTTGCCAGATTAAACTCATCAATAGCTTTTTTTACACTGCATTTCACACTTTTACATAAATTTTTATCCATAATTACCACATTAAAATAGTTGTGCGCTATCATTTGTAAACTTCTTTGCGATGACCAACTAAAACCACTTCAATAGTTACAATATTGTCCTTAATTACGCATAAAATACGGTAATCACCAACCCGATAACGCCACATATCACCTAATGCTTCACCTTTTAATTGCTTTCCCCATAGGCGAGGGTCAACCCCAGATAAAACACGCTCTTCGAGCCATTTAATGATTTTTTTTGATACTGGTTTATCTAACTTCTTAAGGTCTTTTTTAGCTGATTCGCTAAGTTTAATCGTCCAAACCAAGCTCACGCTTTACCTCATCCAAAGAGTAAGTTTTTTCTTTTCTTGAGAGCACATCCTCAATCGCTTTTATGTCCAACGCATCTTCGATTTTTTCAATCACTGCATTTCGTACAAATTGCCCTTTAGTTATGTGTAAGCTTTTGACAAGATTATCCAGAATTGCATCTGCTCCCTCAGGTAATCTTATGCTTAATGGTACTACTGAATGTCTCATAATAGTTTCCTTTTAATGTGTAGTTATATTTCACTACACATTATACATCACGCTAACTTAAAATTTAATCTTTTTTTACTGTATTTAATATCTCAGATGAGGTTAACCAATATTTGTTGCAATCGTACGGTTTTTTATCTGTTGCAACCCCTAAAAATTTGGCATATCCTTGTTTGATATTACAACTAGAATTGATATAGCCAGCCATTCCATTAGTTTGATCTATTGCATATTGATATTTTTCAATCCTTGAATTTTCCAACTTCCACATAATGCCAGAACCTAAAATAAAACAAATAGCTCCAGAAATTAATGCAAAATGCCATCTGCTACGGCTTTGGTAATTATCTCGCCATTGATTAACTTGTCGGCTCGCTGTTTCTATCGCAGCAGTCATTGTTTTGGTTGCAGTATCCATGTTTGTTTTTAATCTAGTGTAATCAGACTGATTTATAACTTGGTTTAGTACAATTCTCATCTGTTTAGCTAGTTCTTCCTGATCAAACCCACCTTTGATGTTTTTCACAATCTCATTAATATCATTCTTTAATTGAGGGACACATTCTTTAGCTACATCAATCAACAAACTTAATGTTGCATCTACTCTATCAAGTTGATTTTTTAACTCTTGTATCTCCGACATTTTATTCCCTAGCATTCAAAAAAGTACTTCCAAAATTTTCTAACTGATGTAATTTATCCTGATTATTTTCAGATACAATTTTATTATAACTAACTATCAACCCTACCAATTGGCGATATGTTTTATTTTCAAGTTCACCATATGGATTAGTTTTAGTATTTTTTGGGAGCAATAATTCTGGATTTACCATATCAAATATTGCACCAGTGTTAAATATTTTTTCATTTCTTTGTTTGCGTAGTTTTTCATTTTCTGCGTATTCAAGTGCCCGCATTTTCTTTTTTAGCAGCTCCATTTGTTGCTGTAGTTTTTGTTTTTTATCGTCCATAATATATCCCCAATAAAAGTATTAATGCTCAATTATATCATGGCTCATTATTTTAATTAATGCACAGTGACTATTATAATCATGTAGCTTGCGGAATGTTATAATAGCGCACTTATGGGTTGACGTTGTCAACACGCGCGGTCTACGACGCTAAGACCAAATTAAATCTATATATTATAAAATCCTAAGGCTTAATTTATGTATCATGCTACTACGTCCGCAGTATCTCGTGGATCTGGCGGTTCATCTTGTGCAAAAGGCGCATATATTGGTGGCGAAGAAATCACCAATGAAATTACAGGTGAGATACATAACTATACAAAAAAACAAGGTGTTGAACATACAGAGATTATTTTACCAACTGGTATTGAAAAAACTATCTCATCATCTGAACTATGGAATAAAGCAGAACTAGCAGAAAATCGCAAAGATGCAAGAGTAGGGCGTGAGTGGGTTATAGGTTTACCTAGCGAACTGGACAAGGAACAACGCAAAGAGTTAGCGCAAAACTTAGCTAAGGACTTAGCAGAGCGTTATCAGGTTGCTACACAAATAGCAGTACACGAACCAAATAAGCATGGCGACCAACGAAATTACCACGTCCATATTTTAACCACAACCAGAAAAATAGACCAAGATTTAAATTTAACCGATAAATCAGACATTGAGCGAGATCGCAAACAATGCGCCAAGCTCGGTATTTCAACGAGTCAATACCAAATAATCGAATGCCGTGAACGGATAGCAAACCGACTAAACCAAAGCCTTGAGCGTGCTAACGTACAAAAAGAGGTCTCACACCTTAGCTACAAAGACCAGAGAATAGACAAAATTCCAACCAAACACCTGGGGAAATCGGCTACTTTTTTGGAAAGAAAGGGCATAAAAACAGAAATCGGGGATTATAACCGCTCGGCAATGCGGTTTAACGAGCTAAAAACAGCCCTAGAATCAATCTACACCCCTAAAACCATAGAATCACACCAACCAACCATTAAAAACGCCCCAGAGACGTTAAAACCAACCTTAGAAATCGAACTAAGTGCCACAGAGCGTGCAAAAATGTATCTACAGAAAATTGCCGAAGAGAAAAACAAGCCAGAAATTAGCAATAAGCAAGAGCAAAAATCGCTTGCAGAAGATCGCAAAGCACAACTTTTGAGCGAAATTCTATCAAAACGTAGCTATGACCAGATAATTGACCGCCAGAAACAGGAACAAGAGAAAAAACTACAGCACGAGCAATCCCAAAAACAAGAATATAAAAAAACTTTAAGTAGGGGGCGAGGTGGTTTTGAGCGATAAACGTGGTAAAGCGGCTTGACGCTTTGGTTACTATTCTAGAACAATCAACATCTTTGTTTGCGGTTCAGTCTCAGGTAATTAGACTGGTTACCGCGTTCTAAAAACTACCGCCCTACGGTTGGTGGGTACTTCCATTTTTCGGCTATACGCCTCAAAAGCTAAGTACCTTGGGATAGAACTATGGGGTTGGTAAGGGCGTAGCTCGCTACCCCTTACATTTTGATACCGTAGGTTATTTTTGTACTAGGGGGAGGCTCACGAAGTGAGGGGGCAGCGCCCAATTTGTACCGGCATTTTTGCAAAAAATGTTGTCCACAAGGGTTACTCTTTTAGTAACTATATTTGTTAATATTATTTGTTTATATATACACTATGACTTTTTGCTTGTCTTTTTGCCATTAAATATGACTTTTTGCTTGCTTAGGTATGACTTTTTGCTTGGCTAATTTTGCTACTTATCAACAGAAAATATGACTTTTTGCTTGGCTTTGATGTTGACAGGTACTATGGTCTTTGGTACAATAACATAATAGTGTAACTATGACAAATTGCTTGACTGATTTTATTGAGAATTTATGCAAAAACTACATAAAAGTAAAACTCCAAAGGTTTACAAAAACAAGAGATTAAATAAAGCTAACTTTGGAACCTATAATTTAAATGATTATCAGGTATTTTTACAGCTTATAAGTAAAATTGGTAAGGTTGATATAAGTAGTGTGTACACCCAACCCACAGATTTAGAGCGAGAGCATACACTAACTGCTAAAGAATTTAGTCAACAATTCAATGTTGAACTTGATGGTGCATATACTACATTAAAACGAGTAGCTAAAAAATTAACAGAAACATCAATAACCCTTGAGAAACCCGAATTATTTGAGACATGGCATATTGCATTATGCAGTCAATCAAAATATAATCACAAAGAAGGTAGCCTAACAGTACGATTTACCGAAGAAATAATGCCTTATCTTTCACAGGTTAAAGAAAAATTTGTACTCTACAATCTCAAAGAAATCGCTAATTTTGGTAGCCTCTACACTACACGACTATATGAGCTAATCCAAGAGTTTAAAGATACTGGCTGGATATTAAAATCAGTTGAACAACTACGTGAAATATTTGCAGTTGGTAAAAAATTCCCGTTATATGCAGACTTAAAACGTAAAACGTTTGGGCACGCAGTCGAAGAAATTAACTCACAGTATGAACTAAAACTACGATTTGAAGAAATCAAAGAGGGGCGCAAAGTTGTTGCAATCAGATTTGAGTTTACTCCAACTTTTACCAGCAAAGGCTACAATCCAGCAACTAAAGAAATGGTAAACGTAACGGTAAAACCACGACGTAAACAAAAAGAACAGCTGGAATTACCAAATTTAGAACCTACGTTAGTAGCCAAAAGAGCTAAAGAAAAAGAATACAGAGATCGCCATAAGGCTAAAAAGATGTCCAAATTAGAGC
>JAIETQ010000010.1 GCA_019744995.1 Amoebophilaceae bacterium | reverse complement strand
GCACCATGAAAATTAGCACCCTGAAACTTAGCATCAGTCAAATCAGCAGCAGACAAATTAGCATGATAAAAATAACCACCTACAAAGTCAACATGACTCAAATTAGCATGACTCAAATTAGCACTATTATAATCAGGACGATTATAAGCAATAGCACCAGTAAAATTAGCACCGGCCAAATCAGCACCAGTAAAATCAATATAAGGCAACCAAGCGTTAGTAAAATTAGCACCAGTCAAATTAGCACCATAAAAAGCAGCAGAATTCAAAATAGCTCCAGTAAAATTAGCATAACTCAAATTAGCACCATGAAAATTAGCATCCACAGCCCCTTTCTTATACCAACTAACACCAGTAAAATTAGCACCACTCAAATTGGCACCATTCAAATGAGTATGATCAAAATTAGCACCAGTCAAATTAGCACCACTCAAATTAGCACCACTCAAATTGGTATCAGTCAGATTAGCATCAGTCAGATTAGCATCAGTCAGATTAGCATCCCTAAAATCTATATGAGCCAAATTAGTTTTTGATAAGTTTACTCTCTGAAGTTTAGTACTAGAGAATGAAGTACTTACTGTTACTATTCCACGAAGGTCTGCTCCAGCAAAACTGTTAGAGCTCAGACTAGATGGTGCAAAATCTTTAAATGTAGCACCTCTTAGATTGGCATCAACAAACCTGGTAGCACCAATTTTGGCATTACTAAATTTCGCATTCTGTAGATTTGCTCCAGTAAAATCATCGCCATAAAGTTGCGTTGTCTCACTATGAAATGGATTAGATTGTGACCCACTAAAATCTGCATTAACTAAATTGGCGTATCTAAATGTTGCATGTGAAAATATCCCATATGAAAAATAGCCATCCAATGCAGTAATTCCATTGAAATTTGTACCATAAGCATAGGAATTAAAGTTATAGTGATCCGTAAAACTTGCGCCAGTAAAGTCAGCATCACCCAAATATGCATCATGAAAATTGCCACCTGTAAATTGAGTTCTAATAAATGTTGAGTCATCACCGATGTGGTAACCAGAGCCAGACCACAGTACGGCAGGAATCAGCTGACCGTTCCAATTGGTCTTATACTTTTCTGACAAATAATTGTTCTTATTGGCATAATCACCCATTATATAATTACCCATTATAAAATCTGGAACTTCACAAGTTAAACTATTAACACCTGTGTCAACCTTAGAGCCTCTCGCACATGTGTAATAAGGGAAAGGTTTATAATAATGCAAGGAATAGCCAGTATAAGTGCATCCCTCTGTAGTGATTAGACCTGATACTGCATCAAAATGTGGGTTTTTACATTGGGTAAGGTAGTTACCTTCTGGTAATGATGATTCTTTTTCATGACAACTTAAATCACCACTAATCTCCCAATCTATCTTTGAGCCAATTTTACACCTTTTTATATTAATAGTGACTCTCCGCTCAGTGCTTAAGATATTTTTACAGGTAGCGCTTAATAATTGACCATCAAATGTTATATCCTTACAGTTGAACTCGTAATCACCGTCAGGAAAATTGATGGAAGACTCTACTGTTTGTGTTGTAACCATGGAGCCAGTAGTTGTTGCAGCTGGCTCAGGTTTCATTCCGCTATTACAGCCAACCAAGCCGATTAATAGCGCATACATTGTCGATAAATTTAATGTTTGATTTATTTTCATAATCAATCCTTTTCTCAAATATTTAAAAAATTTTTATTACAGCGGGCGCGAGCTAAATGGAATACTAATTATTGGTGTTGCCAAGATCTTTTTACTACTATCACCAACAAATGTCATGCTATAATTAAACGAGGAATTAACACCATACTCAGTTGGCTGATATTTGAAAACTATAGTGCAACTTTGACCAGGCTCTAAACTACTTACGCTTCGCACTGGTGAACAGGTTGGGCAGAAGCATGTAGTTCTAGTTACATCCATTGTTACACCACTTGGGTAACTACTTAATTCAGGAAAAGTCATCTTAGATAAAACTTCATCCGTAGAATTTGTAATGACATACGAAATTAATCCAAATTGACCAACAGGAATATAGGTTAACCAATTGTTAGCATAATCATAACTCGTTGCTTTATCTAGTTTAGCACCGACTACTGCACTGCTAAATGGAATTTGTATCGTTCCTGCGCTAGTAATTTTCAAGATTGTACTCACTGGATTAACATTATATACCGAGGTATTAGTGGTTGCTGCTGTAGAGATGATTAAGTTGCTGTTCTTTTCAAAATAAGCAACTGTGCTACCATTCGAATCAACACTTAGCGGAGCATAAATATATTTATTAACTGAATCGCTAAACTTAGCTACCGCGGTATCACCTGCAAGCAAGCCACTTATTTGCAGATTCATTTTGGACAATGTAACTGGGTTGCTTCTCATGGAAAGCTTTAAATTAGTGGTTTTAAGTTTAGTTATCGTCAAACTTTGACAACTAGTTTGCATAAAGTACTTCGCTTGCATCGGATCAGCATAACCAACAGGAACACAGACCTTGTAGGCATAACCAGTACCTATTTGTTCGATGCCTGGTACGTTTACAGAAGAACCTTGTGCAATTGTCCCACTATACACAATATTATTGCTGTTTTTAGTATTAATAATTGTCACTGGTAAATTTATACTTTCACCACTTAACAAAGTAGCTAATGAAATTGAAGCATTCCCAGTAGTAACGCTCGTTGCATAGGTAACGGTTTGGGTGGCAGTTTTTTGCGCAGCAACGCTAATTGCTCCATTAGCCACAGAATAGCTTATTTTAGTATTAGCAATTGGTGACCCAACCACTGTATATTTACCAGTAGGGACACCCGTCACCGTTTGTGAATAAGATTTACCAAAAGCAGACTCTGGAACCTTAAAGCTAGCGACAGAAGTACCATCGATTGGATTAACTAGTGACACTGCTAACCCTGAACAATTAGCTCCAACACCACAAGATGCAGCGGTTGTAACTACCGTAACCTTAGCTGAGCCCATCGTCGTAGTATAAGTGACCGTATCGGTTGTAGTTGCACCTGCTTTAATTACTGGAGCAGCATTAGAGCTTACGACGGTTGTATTACTCACAGTTGACAATGTTACTGTATAGTTACCTGGTACCAAATTAAGCACCGTAGCTGAATAAGTTTTACCAAAAAACTCAGCTGGTACTGTTACCGCTCCAACAGCAGAACCAGTAGCATTATTAACTTGAGCAGTTAAATTGCTACAATCAGTCCACACACCGCACCCAGCCGCTACGGTATTAATCTTTAGTGATAATGTGCCTGATTTAACCACCGTCGTTGCCAGCAATGATTTCTCTGCACCTGAATTAGGTTGGCTTAATGCCTGCAATTCACCAGTCTCATTTCCTAATGAAACTCCGTCAATTGTAGTATCACCCAAACTAACCACGCTCAATGTTTTATTCGCCCAACTATAATCAAATGACTCACGATCGGTTTGATTAATTAAACCACTAAAGATTAAAGTTTTATCGGCATTAATTAACAATGGTTTATCCACTGACACAAAGCTACCAATTTGTTGGTTCGCTCCACCAGAGGAGAATTCAATTTCCAAACCTGAAGCTTTATTATAAAACTTACCTAATACAATAGCATCACCGCTAGTATCTTGAGCAACAAATTTAAGATTTGCTTGCGCTAACGATTGTGCTGAGTGACAAGTATTGCTTAAAGCAAGACTTCCATCAACAGCAAATACGCCATTAATACAGCTGTTTTTTACAAACTGCCCACTAGATTTGCTAGTGGCTGGTGCCGCTATTACAGCTTCATTAATTGATTGTTGTGCAACATTGCCTTGTGTACCACCACCGTTACATGCGCCGAGCATTATACTCAGCAAACAAACTGCGATGTTATTGTGAACATTAAAAATACTTTTTTTTATCAAAACCTTAACCACCTTTTCTATAATGTTTTATGAGGGCATAATTATAACAGATACCATCAATAAACTCTGTCCCATTAATAGGACAACCATAAATTCAGCATTATTATAAATACAATTCTCTAGCTCACTAGTCAACATTTTTGTTGACTAGTCTTTAATTCTCCAGTATGTTACAATCACGAGTTATTTAAATAATATTAAACATTATCATGATCCCATGCGATTAATTATTTACTTTCTTTAAAACATTTGAAAACAAAACTATAGCGATTGCCAAAACTTTTAAATATTTCGCAACCTGCAATCAAAAGGCAGATTCAAAACTTAGAGCATTCATTTGATAAAGAGATCGTTCATAGTCTTTATTGCTAACAACATTAAAATGACCAAATTTGACAATTAAATTTATGACAAACTCAAAGATAAAGAAAAATAATGGGAATGGTTCTTAAGCCATCTATTTGAAGACAACCAAAATATTGGTGGTGCACTCAAGATGCCACTACCAATGAACAATCACAACAACGTTGCTCAAATCCGCAATATAATTTTACTTATTGTTTGATAGAGCTATTTTAGGTGCTTAAATGAAAAGCAAATTCAAAAAACCTGTAAGGCTAATTGTCCGATACCAAAAAATAATTTTATTTATAATCACCACAATGAGTATCACCTTATCAGGCATTACTGGCTGGTATCTTCATAAACAACAACAACGTGCAATCATAAGTGAATTTCAAAAAGACGTGAGCATCCAAACCTTATCACTCTACCGTGAATTAGACCATAGTATTAACGCTTTAGATTTATTTAGCGCTGGATTTAATACTCAAACCGCTCTTGATTATAAATCGTTTAGTCTTAATTCTGAAAGAGTCTTAGATACAACTAGAGCCATTAAACTACTGGCATTTATAAAACAAGTTAACAACTCTGAGCGGCTTGTTATTGAGCATAAACAACAAATTATAGACCCAAGTTTTCATATTTTAGAACAAAGCCAGACCAATGCGATGGTTGCAGCCAAAATACGTCCAAAATACTTCCCTATTTTTTATACTTTCCCCGTACCGCAAGAGGTGTCTATTGTTGGTTTAGATATTGGTTCTGATCCAGCCGTGTTAAAGGCACTCAAAGCAGCAGCAGAAACGAAAAAAGTAAATGCAACGCTTACCTCTCTACAAAGTTACCCACATGATAAATTATTATTAGGCATT
>JAIETQ010000064.1 GCA_019744995.1 Amoebophilaceae bacterium | reverse complement strand
TTAAAAAATAAAAAACCAACTATTAAAATTATAAATAATCTTGATTTACAATAACTTTAATCCAGAGTTGACGTTAAATAGGGTTGTATGGATTTTTCTGTAGCGTTATGTGCTGATTGTTCCCTAATATGATCCATATAGGTATAAAAAGGTGTGTTACTTGAACTTAGATGGGTTTGATGTAGACCACCTATTACCTGATTTTCAGGATAACGATTGTTTATTAGCGCACCTCCTGCTCCTGGGTCTCTTGGGTTTCCTGAGCCTCCACCTTCTCCTGGTGGGTAGTCTGGGTCTTCTAGCTCATCCAATGCATCTTCGTAAATAGTTAGTGTATCATCATTTTGATTTGTTTGAATTTGATTATCAACAATATGCATTGATCTAGACCTAGTACAAGCTTTACCAGATCCAGCTAAACAGAGATAGGTTAATAACCACTGATAGTATAAGAGACATTTACTTAAATTTTTCATAATTTTTATAATTTTAATTATTAAGCATACATTATTTTAATTGTATATCAAGATTTACGCATCTACAGCTATTAAAAATAGAGGGTATCGCCTCATCTTACACCTAGTTTTAGTATAAAAACTTTCACAATTTCAATATTTTTTTGTATTAATCAATAAAAATAAAAATATTGTATTATTTAATACAAGAATCTAAGCCTATTGCGCATAGAGACTGATTTACAATATTTTACAACAGACTTAGTATGAGAGATGAGATGAGATGACCATTGCATATGGCGGGGTAATGCGCAAGCTTAAAATCTTATTGAAGCGATAAAGGTGAATTTATCGCGTGATGTTGTAGCAACGTTTCTATAGACCATGCATGATCTAAGCAATAATCTCCTATCTGTGTTCTACATAAGGTATGAAGGTAGGCCCCAACACCCAACTTTTTGCCCAAATCATGGGCAAGGCTACGTACATAAGTGCCCTTACTACAAACCAATTCAAAAGCAATAAAAGGTAAGTTTATATCAAAAACTGAAAAAGAATGAATAACAATAGAACGGGGCTTTAATTCCGGGGTATCACCTTTTCTAGCCAAGGCATATGCTCTTGCTCCTTTTACCTTAACAGCTGAATAGATGGGAGGTATCTGATCTATAGTACCCACAAAAGTAGCCGCTGCTGCCTCTATCATCTCTTTATCGATATGGTTATAGCTACAATGGCTATCAAAATCCGTCTCTAAATCCATAGAGGGAGTAGTCTTACCCAGTACGATATGGCCTGTATACACCTTATGGAGCTCCTGAAGGCTACTGATTTTTTTAGTTGACCTACCGGTACAAAGCAACAATAGACCCGTAGCCAAGGGATCTAAGGTGCCTGCATGGCCTATCTTTTTTATCTTTAACGCACAACGAATTTTTTTTACTACATCAAAAGAAGTCCAACCTGATGGTTTATGGACCATAAGGATAGTATCTGATAAGTCCTCCTGAGGCACACTGGGTATAAACACCATTTTTTTAGGGTTATAGAAGTTTATTGATAGATGAAAAGTCTGATACCGGTTTATGGCCATTATTATATTTTTTTAATTTGGCTAAAATCATAGATTTTATGAAACGATCTTTTGATGGTACTATATTCAGTGGGGTTTTATATTGCTTATCTTGTTTATTTAGATCTATTTTATCAGATGCTATGAACAGTTTGACTGTAGCGGGCTGATTTTTTAATATAGCTATCTGAATCGGCATAAATCCATTTTTATTGCGCATATTTGGGTTTATATGATTACATTTCATGAGCAAATGAATTACATCTAAATGACCTTTTAATATGGCATAATGAAGCGGGGTATAACCATACCGATCAACAGTATTAACCTGTGCATTTATAAGGGGTAGTTGGAGTAGTTTTTCTAACACTTCTTTATAGCCTTCCTTGGAGAATATGTGAAGGAGTTTATCTCTATAATATATTTCATATGCTTGATATACAGACAATAATTTAGGGGAAATAAACATTTCCCATATGGCCAAATAATTATGCTTAAGTAGTAAATTACTAATTTTAAGCAAAGCTATAAGTGACAAATCCAAGCTATTGGGTTCTTTTATTTCTTTTTTTAATTGGTACGTTGGAAGCTTAGCTATATTTTTACTATTAGGTATAATAATCCTCAAAAACAGAAGTATTGAATGCTTTTGCTAGGTATTTTAAAAAATTTCCTCCAATAGCCCCATCTATAATCCGATGATCGTAGGTATGAGACAAAAACATTTCATCACGAATGGCTATAGTTTCTTTTCCTTCAACCTGAACTACAGCGGGTCTCCTTTCGATAGCCCCTATAGCTAAAATGGCTACCTGTGGTTGTACAATAATGGGTGTACCCATAAGGTTATCAAAAGAGCCAATATTGGAAATGGTATAGCTACCCCCACTGAGATCATCAGCAGTAAGTGTACCACTATGTGCCTTTTTAATCAAGCCATCCATCTGTTGAGCTAGCGCAACCAGGGTAAGGGATTCTACTTGCTTGACCACAGGTACTACTAAATTACCATCGGTTAAAGCTACAGCAAAACCAATATGGATACTCTTTTTCAAAATAATTTTATCCTCTACAACGATGGCGTTGAGTAAGGGAAAGGCTTGTAAAGCACGTGCCGTTGCGGCCATAAAGATAGTAAAGTAGGTTAAGTTTATCCTATACTTATCTTTAAAAGCTTCCTTAACTTGATTTCTCCAAGTAACTAAATCGGTTACATCTGCACGTATAAAAGAGGTCACATGGGGTGCTATTCTTTTAGATTCAACCATACGATGGGCAATCAACTTTCTTACACGATCCATGGTTATGACTTGATCTCCTTCTAATAGGGTAACTTTTTTGGAAAATGGCTGGCTGTCACAGGTGTGCAGATCTTTTGTTGTCTTTCTTTTTTTTAAGTAAGCTAAGAGCAGTTGTTTTGTAATACGGTTGTCTTTACCATCTGTGGCTAGTTTTTCTAATTCTTCTAGCTGAATCCCATTTTTTTGCATCATATTCCTTACCAAAGGACTTAGCAATAGTTGAGTCTTACCCTCAACTGTTCCAATAGAATGAGGCTGATCTGCTTCATCAATCAGAGGTTTTAGATGCATTGTATCTTGCGTAGATACCTGGTCTGTCTCTAATAGTGCAATAGGAGAACCAATGGCTACTACTTCTCCTTTGTTCACCAGTAATTTGCTAATGATTCCAGTATGCGGAACAGGTACTTCTGCATCTACTTTGTCCGTAGCAATTTCCAATAAAGGTGCGCCTTCTGTGACATATTTTCCCTCTTCTACCAACCAATGTATTACAGTAGCCTCTAGGACACTTTCCCCCATTTTAGGTAAATAGAGTGTTATGATAGACATGGTTAAACAATAGAGATGATCCTATTAATAAAAGTAAATAACATGTAATTTCGTAAAATCTTACCATAAACCCATCTAATATCAAGCTTTATCTATATTTTTTAGTGATATAATCTTTATAAGCATCTAAGGCTATAGACTGCCCCGTGACCCTTTGCATGCTTTCTGCTGTATCATACCTCCTTCCGTACTGATGGATATTGTTGTGTAACCATTCTTTTATAAAAAGAAAGGATCCACCAGCCACACGAACTTTCCAATCTGGGAAAGCAGCTGAAAAAGCAGTAAAATATTGTGCGGCATAGATATTACCCAACGCATAAGTAGGAAAATAACCAAAAGAACCACTAGCCCAATGGGTATCCTGTAAACAACCCATGGCATCATTATCAGGTACAATACCCAATAAATCCTTCATTTTATTATTCCATAGGTCAGGAACATCAGCGGCAGAAATATTACCTTCTATTAATTGCCGCTCTATCTCAAATCTAAGTATAATATGCAATGGATAAGTTACTTCATCCGCATAAATACGAATACAAGAGGGTTTAATATGGTTAATATGTTGATAAAAATTAGAGAGGGATAACCCCTTAAGTTGAGGAAAATAAGCCTGAAGTGTAGGATAGATATAAGTCCAAAAAGGAAGAGAATGACCAATCATAACTTCCCACCATCTGGATTGACTCTCATGCACCGCCATAGAAATAGGCTGAGCAGCGGGTGTATTCCATGCTTCTTTCGAAAACCCTAATTCATACAAGGCATGACCTGCTTCATGTAAAACAGCAAAGATATTTTGTAACAAACCACCACCCAAATGAGTAGTCAACCGTACATCAGTGGGGTGCATACCCATGCAAAAAGGATGAACAGAAAAATCTAATCGTGTGCATGTACTCGGCACATTAATAGTGTCTAAGAGCAACTGATTGAATTTTCTTTGATCTTCTGCTGAAAAATCATGATCAAAATAGGCTGCATAAGGACTATCTTGAATCGCTTCTTTTTTAATAAAACTGGATAAAAAAGGAGCTAAATCATCAAAAATAGTAGACAAAGTAGAAGCAGTCATACCTGGTTCATATAAATCAATCAAGGCATCATACGGACTATCTACATAACCCAATAAATCAGCTTGTTTTTTATTCAAATCTACGATTTTTTGCAACCAAGGACTAAATAAAGAAAAATCTGACGATAGTTTGGCTTGTTTCCAAACTTTTACTGCATTAATTTTAGCAGCTGTAAATGTTTCAATAAAAGAAATAGGTAACCTCGTTAAACGAAGTAGATCTTTAGACCAGATGGTCAAGTTAGATGCTTCGATAGGGCTTACGCCTGCTAGTTTTATAGTACCGGTTGCTAGATCAACCATCTCCTCAAGCCCACTCCTATAAGCCTGGCTGGTACTTTCTTGATGAATCAAACCATTCAGGTAAGCAAGTTGCTTAGCACGTATCTCAACCGCTGCAACAGGCATACAAGTTTCATAATCCCACTTCAATAACCGCTCGATCTGACGCAATAATCGAATATGGGTGAATTTTTCTACAAAATTTTCATATAAAGATAATGACATAGTGTATTTGTTATTTTATATAATACCTAACCTATCCTACTCCAACTACCCTTTCATATCTTTACCCATAAGTCGTAAAAAGTATGTGTACATTTATTGTTAGTATCACTGTAAACCCCTCGCCGGGGAGGCCTCATACTTTTTTTGCGACCAAAAAAAGTATGCAAAAAAACTCTATCGCTCCAGAACAAAAAGGCGCCGAAATTTGTATCAAAATCCTGAGCCAGCTGAGGTCGCTCCTGCGGAGCTCAATAGCTGGCTCTGATCAGAT
>JAIETQ010000035.1 GCA_019744995.1 Amoebophilaceae bacterium | reverse complement strand
CAATTTTGAAATTGAAGTATCCAATAACTTTAAACAAATTTAAAATTATTGACTACCCTTTTTGCTTTTACAATAAGTCAAAGAACATTTTAAAATTTTTAGTTGAAATTAAAAACTTCAACTAAACATCTTAAGTTTAACATTTTAAAGTACAAAAACTTTAGTTTTGCTTTTTTTCCTCGTTCGGAACAAAAATCTTTAACACAAAGGTAAATGTTTTTTTTATACTTGCAAACATTTCTACCATAAAAAGATAGCCTATTGTACCTTTAATTACAGCTATTTTGAATTATAAAACTGAAAATCAGCGTACAATATATTTTTTATTAGGTGTATTATTTTATATTTTTATGATCTCTTTTGGGTTGTGTAATCTAAAAAACTGGTTCTGATCTGATTTCCCTACAAATTTTTCAGACGTTTTTTAGATTCGCGTTAAGGCTGGCATAGCTTATCGACTCATTTATAAGCAGATCAATATAAATCGATTAAAACTTTATAATTAAGCTATTTTCGAAATAATTTTATTATACTTAGTGTATGGATAGCCATGAGCAGATAATACCCACCATTTAAGTTTAGTGATCTTATGCATTTATACCATCAAGCAAAACATAAAGCAAAATGTAAAGGCATAGTTATACTAACCATAGCTGAATATGAAAGTAACTTTCCCAATAACTTCAGTGCGTGGTACGCTGGTGTTTTAGAGGTACAAGGGTGTGATACAACCATTATGCACTTAGACAAGTTAACAGATTTGTCATCTCATCATCCTGCTCATTTAGCTGGTATAAAAAGTACTTTTTTAGCAACAGATAAGGTTGTCTTTATTTTTCCTGAGCATAATGCTAAGCTACCGGTTAATCTAGAAAAATTAACCGCATTATTACCATTTTTTAATAAACAGGTAACCTACTTACTTATTACCATCACTGCAGATGATGTGCCTAATGGTCTGCTGTTTAACTATCCCTTAACTCAATTGGATGCTTGTTGTGGGGTAAACCTTAGTAGCAATCGTATACAAATTAAAAATAGTAGGGATGGTAGTATGTGTTACCTTTTCAAGGAATATTATCACGAGATTGAATCTATTATTAAACATATATCAAGAGAGTTTTAGCAACAGAAGGGATACAAAGGCGGGTAAAGACTTTTTAAGTCTAACGATAGCTGCATCACTCAATAAAAGCCATTGCCCACGAGGTATGTCTTTTTTAGTAAAATGCGCATAGCCTATCCTATCTAACTGAATGACATCATAACCTAAATGTTCAAAGATCCTTCTAATGATTCTATTTTTGCCGACGTGTATCACTATATGGAGTTGAAAAGGATCCTCCTGAACTAGCGTAAGGCTATCCACCTTAACCTCCCCATCTTCTAACAAGAGTCCTTGTTTGATGCGATTAAGATGATCTAGGGTAATAGCCTTATTGAGCATTACATGGTATTTTTTTTTTACTTCACTAGAGGGATGTGCTAACCTTTGGGCCAGTAGGCCATCATTAGTAAGTAACAAGAGACCGGTCGTATCGTAGTCTAAGCGACCAACAGGATAAATTCGTTCTGTACAAAACTTTTTACTAATCAAGTCCAAGACAACCTTGCGGCCTTCTGGATCTCGTGTAGTGGTTACATACCCTTTGGGTTTATTCAATAGAAAGTACTTAAATTTTTCTAGAGATAAGTGGTTACCTTTATAGGTAACTACCGCATTTTTAGCTACTTTTGTCCCTAAAACTTTTACCACTTGTCCATCAACAGCAATATGACCTGCTAAGATTAATTGATCTGCTTTTCTCCTAGAACAAATGCCTGCATTGCTTATCAACTGGTTTAATCTTATGAAAAAAGGGGGAGAAGAGATAGCTGAATCATGCTGCATAACCTTACCTAAAAAATAGCCCTATTTATTTAATTTTTTATTTAATTTTTGATTTGGCATCTACCGCATACATAGTATGGGGAACGACTTTTAAACGTTCTTTATCAATCAATCTTCCTGTTAAGGCACAAACGCCATAGGTGCCATTTTTTATGCGTTGCAGTGCGAGTTCAATCTGTTTAATAAACTTTTGTTGACGTTCAGCCAGTTGACCTATATTCTCTGTCTCTATAACTTCCACATTTTCTTCAAACATCTTACCAGAAAGCTCAAGCCCTGATTCTTGACGACTTAGACCTTTCTCTAATACACTTAACTCATAATTAGCTTCCTCTAATTTTTCAAGAAGTATTTTTTTAAAAACCAACAACTCCTCACTTGAATACTTTTCACAAACCATAACCATTACTGACTTTTATTAAACAACATTATGCGTAGCTTATTAAACACCATGCCTTAAACAGCATGCTTAGTTAAATAAGCTTAGCACCCAACAATCTCATTAAGGTAATGAAAATAAAATTATTGTTCCTAACAAGAAGATAATTTTATAGCTGTAAAAAGCAACGTGATCCACAACTAGCTGTACATCAGATTACTTCTTTGATATCCATCGACCCCTCGGGAACAATAAGCATTCTCCCACAATATTCACAGATTACTACTTTGCTGCATTCATATACACTTAACCTTTGCTGAGGAGGAATCACTATACAGCAACCCGCACAAGCATTCTTTTTAATAGGAACTACCGCTAAATTATTAGAAACGCTTGTTCTTGTTTTTTCATACGCAAGGTATAGGAGTGGGTCTAAAGAAGACACAATGGCTGCCCTCTTTGTATTCAATGCATCTTCTTCAGTTTCTGTTGCCTGTAAAATAGTCTCAAGCTCCTTCTTTTTCAACTCTAAATCAATTTTCTTTTGCGCTAAAAGTGTATGCAAATCTTCTAAAATACTAGTCTCTTGGGCTAGTTTTTCATAAGCAGTAGACAGAAACTTATTGGCAAGTTGAATATCTAATTTATGCAACTCTAACTCATTAGTTATGGCATCATATTCTCTATTATTACGAACCTCCATTTGTTGAGATTCATATTTGAGCACTTTGTTTTCTGTTTGTTTAACAAACTCTTTATTACTAAGCATATCATGCTCTAGGGTGGCCAATAAAGTCGTACGCTCTTCCTTTTCTGTAGACAATTTTTCTATATCCTGAATCAGTTCATTTACTTCCTCTGGAAGTGTACCTCTAAGCTTTATAATGCCACCTAAATTGGTGTCAATTTCTTGAATATCAATCAATTTCTTTAGATGATTTGAAATATTTTTATCCATCGGTTAATCGTTAATATAATGTATAGGATTGGTAACAGTTTCACAATGTAACATGGTAATGTTATTAAATTCTTTTAAAATTAAAGCAATAATCCGTTTTTTTGCCCCCACCCAGGCGGCATGGCGATCTACATTAAGTATCAAAAGTCTTCCTTTGGCCTCTAAAAAATGGTCATATTGTAAACCTGCTGTAATAAAAGCATCAATGCCTTTATTATAAACCTTTTCTAGTAAAAAATCACCTACCCCAGCATAAACAGCTACTGTTTTAACCGTAAAATCTATTTCGCATGTATGCTTAAGACGCATTAAACCTAATTTTGTTTTAACATATTTGAGAAAATATTTAGCTGGCAACTCAATAGGTAGCTTGCCTATCACACCTCTACCTGTATTTTTTGATATAATTTCTAATGGCTCTACATAATAAATTACTTTTTCATAAGGATGCACATGGAGTAAAAGCTGAATAGCTTTCTCCTTAAAATAAATAGGTATAAAGAAGGTAATTATTTTTTCTTGCATACCATCCCCTCCACTGTTGGCTGCCATACTAATATGACCAGCTGGGTTTCCTGTAACTGTTACAACGCCCGACTGGTAAAACGAGGCTATTATGCTTTGTTCTGCATGCGCAGGGACTATAGTAGTAAGCTTATATATTTCTTCTTTGTTCCATACTATAGGATATAGATCTACTAATCCAATTAAACCAGCAAACCTATTACTCATACCATCACCCAATCCATCGAAATTATTATGTATAACATAAATAGATAGATTATGTTTTATAGCCTTGATGATACACCGCTCACCATGATAGGCTGGAGTAATGGCCAAAGAGCGAATATATAGAGGATGATTAGCAATAACCAAATTACACCCCTTTTCTACGGCCTCATCAAGCACTTTTTCGGTTACATTAACACAAACCAATATACCTCTTACAGTATCTAACAAATTACCAACTATAAAGCCAAGCCTCCCCTTTATAGCAGTATCTACTAATGGTGGTACCGTTTGTTCTAAATAATTTACAATGTCCGAAACAATAGTACTAGAATTACTAGATTCTCTTACTTTTGTTATCATATAAAGGTATCTTTAGCATTAATTTCAATGATAGACTATAACAAATATATAAAATATACCATTAGTTTCTGCTGTAAATCTAAGATTTCCCTAGAAAGAAGTAAAAAAGATGCTTGTATGCATATAGGATTATATATAGGGTTAAAAATTTTAAGCTGGTGCTATGGTGTAGTCATTATCTTTCGAAATTTTATTTATGATCACAAGCTAAAAAAAAGTTGCTGTTATAAAGCACCTAAACTTATTGGAGTAGGCAATTTAAGTGTAGGCGGCACAGGTAAAACGCCTTTAGTTATCTACTTAACACAATTTCTTGCTCAACATAAAGCAGTAGCCATCCTAAGCAAGGGCTACAAACGCTTATCTAAAGGATTTAAAATCATTCATAAAATGGACTCTGCTTTAACTGCAGGGGATGAACCTTACCTCTACTATACAAGATTCAAAGATAATCCTAATGTGATGGTAGTGGTTTGTGAAAATAGAACCGAAGCCATAAGTCGGCTTATGCAATACAGACCAACCATAAAAGTGATTCTTTTAGATGATGCTTTCCAGGATCGTAGCATCATACCCACGCTAAATATTTTACTTACTACGTCTCATCACCCTTTTTTCAACGATCACTTACTTCCCTTAGGCTTGCTACGTGAACCTAGAAAAGAAGCAAAACGGGCAGATATGATCATAATAACAAAAAATAGTAACAATCCTAGTAAATCAACAGTAAACAAACTAAAAACAACCATCAAAAGTTATCACCCTACGCTAAAAACCACTGAGCTTTTTTTTACACGCATAATCTATAAAAGTCCTATTCAGATGTGGGGGCAACCGTTAGATCGCTTACCTACTGCGCTCGTATTAGTTACGGGTATTGCTAATCCGTTGTATTTACAACGATACTTGACGCAAAAAGGACATCAGGTGACACATCTTACTTTTAACGATCATCACTGGTTTAGTTATAGAGATATATTAAAGATCTATAACACTTTTCAAGCATTGAATGAGGGAGATAAGGCAATCGTT
>JAIETQ010000040.1 GCA_019744995.1 Amoebophilaceae bacterium | reverse complement strand
GGTACCTAAAACCGCTATGGAGTTACCAGAACGTAACCAAACCCAATTGATTGAGGCACACTATGGCTACCAGGAATCAAATTCCCTAAGGGGACGGCTTTATGTATTGCCTATAGATGTAAAACAGATACGGGCTGCTGTAGTAGATCAAGACCCGATACCGAGCGAGGTCCCCTTAGATACCCCTGCTTCTATAGTGCTAGAGCGCACCTTGCTACAAAGATTATTAGAAGCCAGTTGTTTATTAGATCTTACCATTGTCCGTGAGGCGATTGATATGATCAAACAAGTCCATCAAGGACAATTGCGTAAGTCTGGGGAGCCTTTTTATACCCATCCCTTGAATGTAGCTACGATTTTGTTGACCATGACGCAAGATCCAGATACGGTTTTGGCGGCTTTATTGCATGATGTAGTCGAGGGTACTCCAATCTCTTTGGAACAACTTGCTTATCAATATGGGAAAAAAGTAGCCTGGTTGGTGCAAAAAGTAACTAACTTAGATCCTTCAGGTAAGAAAACCAAACTCACAGAAGTAGAAACACACGAGCAACTAGCTGCTTCTTTAGATGAGTGTGCAGTGATGATTAAGCTAGCAGATCGTTTGCATAATGTGCGTACGCTGAGATTCCATAAGTTAGCTAAACAGCATCTCATTGCCCAAGAGACGTTGGATTTTTATTTACCGTTGGCTGACAGTCTGAATGGTAAAGGGGTGCAAACAGTAGTCGAGGAGCTAAGGACGACTTGTGAAGAGATTCTTGGGTTGTAGGGGTTCCATGAGCCTAGCTTCCGGCCCGAAAAACCAACAACAAGGTGAATTTTATCTTATAAACTGAATTGCAGCATCAATTCAGCATAGCAGACTGTTGGCTACCTATGCTGGCAACTCCGTATGATTAGATAGCATGGATTTTTTCCTATATTGTTACAAACCGTCTGTAGACAACGCTTGATCTTTGTTGTTTATGGTCGGTTGTTTTGTAATATCTAGTAATGGAAAACAGCAAAATAAAAGTTGTTTTTTTACTAATCTTTAATCTTTAATGAAAATAAAACATAGTATCTATTTGTTATCAACCACTGCGGTAACCTTTGGTTGTGGATATAACCAAAACTTGGGTGCAAGAAATTCATCTGATGCCTCAACAAGCAACCAGCCTTCAAGCGCACAAAGTGAAGCTACAGCTTTTAGTTGCCGGAGAGAAGAGCATACCTATGTCGCCTCGGGTCTGACTACGGCTAAGCCTTCTTTTTCTCATACTGTTTCTCATCAACAAGAGGTTTCCTATAGAGATCTATCGAATTTGACTATTCGGAAGCATCAGGTGTGTGACTGTAAAAAATGGGATATAGAACTTGACTACCCAAAGAACCATGTAATAAAACTGACTAAGGATGTTTGTCCTTCTCGAGAACAACCAGGGATACTATATACATCAGTACCAGTGTTTCCTCAACCGGTTCCTGTAAGCGGTGAAATTCCACCTTACGTGGATGTGCACGTCTCTTGCCAATGTAAAGATAAAGCTAATTCCTCCAAATTCAGATTCCATTATAATTCAAAAGAATTGGAGAACTCAAAGGCAGATGTGGCACAGGTAACATGGAAATTTCTACAAAAAGCTTTCAAAAACTTGCATGTAGTATATGTATCTCATATACCTCACCCCCAAGTCGACGAAACAGTTCAAGAATATCTATGCAAATTTCCCAAGCTATTGACTTTACCATTCGGTGATCATGAAAGTAACGGTGTAGAAGGCAACACGCCACTTTATTAGAACAGGTCAGTATGCAGAGCTAAAGTTTATTTTGAAACATTTTTCAGAACATCTACAAGGGGATGATTTAAAGCGCTTAAAAGATTTGTTCTTCCAAGCCAATGACGAAGGAGAAACGCCAGTAGCCTTAATACTAAAGAAAACGTCTAAATGTTTTTTAAAAGAATTTTTGTATTCCGTTGGGGTGATTTTTAACCCGTAAGGTATAAGGTTAATAAGGTTACGTTAGCTCATTGTATGGCTAGCGTAACTATAAACTAATTACACGCCGACTCTATTCAAGATATGGACAATCTAACACAAAAGATACTGCAAGCCTTAAGTAAAGTATATGATCCTGATTTAAAGCAAGATCTAGTCTCATTAGGCATGATTGATGCATTGGTTATCGACCATACTACCATTACCTTTACCCTTGTACTTACCACCCCTGCTTGTCCTATGCAAGCCCTTATGAAACAGGCCTGTATAGAGGCTATTCAGCAATCATTAGGGAGCGGTTTTTCTATTGTAATCCAAACAACAGCTAAGGTTACCTCTAGCCGATCTAAAGCAGCTATGCTGCCTGAAGTCAAGAATGTTATTGCCATTGCCTCTGGCAAGGGCGGAGTGGGTAAGTCGACTATAGCTACCCATTTGGCCCTTACCTTAGCTAACCATGGTGCTGCTGTCGGGTTATTAGATGCAGATATATTTGGGCCTTCTATTCCTACCATGTGGGGATGTGAAACAGAAAAACCTAAAATGGTTGTTCATGATGGTAAAAAATATATGCTACCTATAGAGCGATGTGGTGTTAAGTTATTTTCCATTGGTTTTTTGGCCAGTAGTCAAGAGGCGCTTGTCTGGCGCGGCCCAATGGCTAGTGCTGCTTTTAAACAGCTGTTACAAGAGGTTTATTGGGGTAAATTGGATTATTTATTGATAGATCTACCGCCTGGCACCAGTGATATCCACCTAACTTTAGTTAAAACCATTGCAGTTACTGGTGTGGTCCTGGTGACTACGCCACAAAAGGTAGCCCTGATAGATGCGGTAAAAGCGATGGCTATGTTTAGAAAAGAACAGATCCAACTACCTATCTTGGGTTTGGTGGAAAATATGTCTTATCTTTGTAATTCAGACAAAAACGCTATTACTCCGCAGTATATCTTTGGTAGAGAAGGAGGTAAACGGCTAGCCGCAAAAGAAAATATCCCTTTTCTAGGTCAGGTGCCCTTAATGGCTCAAATTTGTGCAATAGGAGATAGTGGGGTTACGGCTGATACCCATATTGAGGTGTTTGACCCGATCACGCAGCAGTTGGCACAACAAATTGCCATTAGGAATGCTATGCCACATGGAGAGTGACTCATATGATAATCAGTTTAAAAAAAAATTATACTATAAGTCTATATATCCTTTAACCATCCTGTTCCATATGTCTATTATACCTCCTATAGGTTTATATCCTCTTAGTGTAGTGCTACTTTTCTTTGTTGCTAGCTGTACGAGTATGAAATACCAAAGCAATCAACAAGAAACGGATCAAGCAGTGCATACCCCAGGTGGCTCCGTAGATAAACAAAAAATTGAAAACCAAGATGAATCCTCTTGCTTGGTTTGTTTTAATGAAATTCCTATGGATGAAAGGCTGGTGTTTTGCCCCAATGTGCGTGAGTCTACCAACAACAAGCATTTATTATGTATAGATTGTATCCAACAGTTAGCTAAACTAAGCAAAAGTGTACATTATACCTGTCCGTTATGTAAACATCTTATTCTTATAGCAAACATAGATGTTGTAGCAGTATGCATAAAATCAATCAAGAGAGGGCTTAAGCCTTCTCAATGGATAGCGCAATACCCACTTATGATTATGGATGCCTTAAAAAAAGTCAAGGATTTAGATGGGCTCAGTGCATTACTGCATCAATTACTTAAGATGGGTAATATACTGCTCGAGCATGGCTATCTTGATGACTGGGAACGATATATGGTTATCCTTAAAAAGGGCTACCAAATAGAAATAAATTATTGCCAAGATAGTCTCGTGCATGTTGCTGCAAAATATGGCTATAAAAAAGTACTAGAAAGGCTCATTAACCTATTTCCTATCTATTTGGATATCAATTCTATCAACCATAGATATATGACCCCTCTTTATTGTGCCGTAAGAAATAATCAATCAGAGATTGTCCAGCTGCTCCTAGTATCTGACCAAATAGATTTAGCTGCTGTGGAGGGTTGTGGTGGTGAATACCTGCTTTATGTAGCCATACACAATGGTGATTTAGCCATGGTAAAGTTGCTCATGGAATCTAAGCAAATACAGCTCAATGCTATGGATGGTTATAATGTGCTTCATTGTGCCATAATAGCGCATCATTTGGACATCGTTAACTTTCTCACCCAATCGGAAAATAGATATAAAGTTGATGGAGAAGTATGGTGAGCCACTTGATACACTTGCATAAATTTAAAATAATAATTAAATTTCCGGGTTATATACACTCATGAACCCCACTACTGTGGCCATGCACTATTCTATTGGGTAATAGCTCCTAACTTTGCTACACAGGTTATATTACAGCTTAGGTTACCCTAATCAAACGCAAGACTATTTGCCCCTTATCTTGGCGGCACACACTTATGGGACATACCTGTACCATAGTTTTTTAGGTTAGCATTCGTTAAATTTAGAGAGGATAGTGATAAAAAAAACACCCCTTAATATTTATGTTCTCATTTTAATGTATAATCAAAATTTAATGCAATGGATCCATATACCATCTATTTTATACTGATTGCCTGCAATATAACTTGCTCTAGGGTTCCTTTTGATATGCATACAGATCGAGCTGGTAATAGCAGTACTGATGATATTCTACTTAATAGGGAGCCAGATTTATTGATCACCGATGCCGAAGATGCTAATGGAAAGGTATATGCTTTTTCGGTCACAAATATGAAAACCCATAAAACACGCTATATACCTGTAAAGCCAGCACCAGAAAAGCTTACTCAAGCTAAACTTGCTCATCGTTTACATATTGATCAAGTGCTAGCAGAACCAAATCTTGCTGATTTTATAGGTTGTGATTTGACAGAAACCAATGCGTATAGGATTAACACCAAAGGTTTTATAGAAAGAGGTACATTACACTACATGTATAGAGCAGATACGAGAAATTTTTCAACAATAAAAGCTCAAAATGGGTTTGATGAGTCTAAACACTTTGCTGATGGAACCATGCTAGACCCAGGAGTTCCTACTTTAGTAGGTAGTAGAACGGCGATTGGAGCCTATAACTTTGGAAGGACTGAACTTGGAGGTAATTTCACGCTCTATCGGATAAATATCTCAGGGATCCCAGGAGCTTCTTTAGAAGAAGCTGTTCTATATACTGATTTATTTAAGGAAGAGGTTGAAAGGAATGACACGAGTGATATTTTTGAAAGTTCTTATGATGCTGAATGGGATGAAATACATATTCGAGCACCCATTCCTTTAAATAAAGTTGAAGTATATGCCCGTTAGCTAAGGCTTCTAGGATAATTTCATGCGTTAAGTCTACGTTGCTATGATGTGCTAGTTCATAATTTTCATACCTATTCAAAAACAGTTGGGTCTGTCCATTTAAGTGTGGAAATTATTTTTTAGGCCCTTAAATTCTATCTTCAAATTTAATTAAAAAGTGAGACATCGCCTCACTCCAATTAGCAATAGGCATTGTCCATTTCTTAGTCATATAATTAATAGCTAAATATAAGGTTTTAAATACAGCTGTATCATTAGGA
>JAIETQ010000016.1 GCA_019744995.1 Amoebophilaceae bacterium | reverse complement strand
TTCACTAATCCTTCGGCTCGCCAGCCTGGATAAGGGACTTGCACCCTCGAGATATGTACCATGCCTGGCACACTTTTGCTTACTTTTTTTGGCCACAAAAAAAGTAAGGTCTGGCCGACAGGCCACCTAAACCAAAATCAATTTTGAAACATGCAATGCGTTAAAAACTTATGGGTAAAGATATGAGCTGACCTTTATGAGATAAATAACTTAATGGTAATAGTAAGGAGGGAAGCCCGTTTGTTAATGTTACTGAATTAGGTTATTTTTGTATAAAATCATTCATATTGGAATAAAATATTTTAAATTTTTTTGTTATGTTACCCGCTATATTGTGGAACCCCTCTCCTGAAATTATTAAAATAGGTTTTTTGACCATTCGTTGGTATAATTGTTTGTTTTTAGCCCCTTTTCTCATAGGTACGCCTATCTTATATAAGATGTTTGCTAGGGCTGGAAGATCCAATCAGGAAGCAGATAGCCTTAGAACCTATGTTATGTTTGGTGTCATAGCTGGTGCTCGCTTAGGTCATGTTATTTTTTATCAATGGGATGATTATAAAGATCGTTTGTTAGAAATATTTTTACCAGTTGTTTTTTATCCTGAATTTAAAGTGGTTGGTTTTCAAGGATTAGCCAGTCATGGCGCTGCTTTTGGTGTATTGACGGCTATTTTTCTCTATGTAAAACGGTTTAAATTTTCTATGACTCCTTTTCGGATCTCTTGTGTAAATCGCACGCCTGGTACTGGTTTTTGGTCTATTGTAGACTATGTAGTTATTTTAACGGCGCTTGGAGGAGCCTCTATTCGCATAGGTAATTTTATGAATGGTGAGATTATTGGTAAACCTACTGGCGGTAACTATGGTATAGTATTTGCTAGGGAGGTTTATACCTATTTGTCTAGCCAGTATGAAGATTCCATAGAGCAGCTGACTATGGGTAAGGCTTCTGGCATCCATACCAACCATAAGGTTAGCCATCAACCTATTCAACTAACCATTGCTTTTAAGCAGCATATCACCGATGAGCAGGTTATTAAGGAATTCCTTGAAAACAGCTTTAAGAAAAGCTTGGTCTATTTATCCCATCTACAACAACCTATGCTCTATGAGCCGGTTAAAACACCTTTACACTATACCCTATCTAAAGGGGCAGGCTATCAGGCTACCGTTTATACTACGGGTGTTTTGAGACATCCTGCTCAGCTCTATGAGGCGTTTTCTTGTATCTTAATCTTTGTTGGATTATTTTGGTGGTGGCATAAAAAAGGACAGCTATTAGCCTCTGGTCGTATCAGTGGTGCATTTTTACTCATCCTCTTTTTGTTGCGTTTTTTCTATGAGTTCTATAAAGAAAACCAAGAAGCATTTGAGGATACTATGCAGTTCAATATGGGGCAGTTGCTTAGCCTTCCTTTTGTTGTATTAGGGTTATATTTAGTGTTGCGGCCTGCACCTAAACCGGTTAAATAGAAAGCAGGTTGACAAATAATCTATTTCCTTGAGGGCTATCGTTAGTAAAACTAATCCCATGCTTCCTACAAAACTTAATAGCGCTGCGTAACTGCTTCTCTAATTCAGGCGTAATAGCCGAGGGATTTTGGTGCTTACCGTTTATGTATTCCATAACAATACATTTGAAACCAAGAAAATCATATACGCCAAAATAATCCACTATGTTAGGATCTCCTCCTGCTTTTATTATTTTTGCTACTTCTTCATGTTCTCTATTACCTGTTAGCAAAACCTTTACAACCATGTACTTATGCTGCGTTCGGTTATAACACTTGTAAATCAATCCTACACCTCCTCCAGCCATAAGTTACCTAAATATAGATAAAAATATATAACTAACCACTCTTACCTATCGCGCGAGTACTGCTTGGCATGAGAGCCATTGTGTATGTATTTTTATTTTATTATCTTAAAAGGATATTATAAGTAATATTTTTGAAATGAATCAATTTTTAGTAAGGGCTTTTATCTTTGATGATATAGGATTTTATAACAATAAGATTAAGAAGACTAGTGAATCAGTTGATACATCGCTGGGTTTTATAACTGAATCTGATGATACTGATAGATCCATAGATTATACATCGTCTAGACCTCTTTACATCAAGGCGCACAAAAAGTTAAAAAAATCTTCTAGCATGCTGTATAATACAATGCTAGCATGTATAATAAAACAGTAGAACGGTGCAAATTGGGATCAGCTGTTATAAGCCGGTCCCAAACCACCTACGGCAGGGCAGATGCTAGGTTAGTTTAATTTTAAAATTTCTTGCTTAGTTCGTAGAAAATTTTCAATAAAAAGGTTTAAATTTGAGAATAATATTTTAGGTTATTTACTTAAAACATAAAATTTAGGGAAACAATTTACTATCTTTTGTGTCTTAATTTTTCAGAGCAGCATAGTAAAATTCAAATTTATTAACCTGTATAGATCATGAAAAAAATAATTCTCAACGTTAAAAACAATCAGGTGGCATTTGTTAGAAAACTTTTTCGACAGCTAGATTGTGTAGAAATAGAAGATGATAAGGATTCTAAAAAATAAATTATAGCTAGCCTTACTAAGGCATTTAAGGATGGAAAGTTAGCTAAGCAAGGTAAGCTAAAAACAATCCCAGCTAAAGATTTTTTGAATGAGTTATAATATCGTATACAGCAATGAGCCGAAAAATCTCCTGATAAGGTGCAAATTCTGCTTGTTTTATTTTACGGATGCAATCGTTTAGGATCACGAGGAAATAAGCTACAATACCGAATATTGGGTAATCCTAAAAAGTACTTTAAGACCCGTTCTAAGCCAATACCTACGCCTCCATGGGGAGGTGCCCCATATTTAAAGCCATCCAAATAGTGTCCCATACCCTGTTCATCTATACCCAAATCCCTAACTTTTTGGCATAGCATCTTATAATCATGTATACGTTGGGCGCCAGAAAGAATTTCCTCTCCCCGCAACATAAAATCATAAGAGTGGGTATATCTGTTATCTTGTGCATCACCCATGGTATAGAAAGGTCGAACCTTAGCGGGGTATTGGGTAACCACATATAGGTCGGTGTTATAGGTTGCTTTGATGATGGCCCCTAATTGTTTCTCATTTTCTGTAGTAAGGTCATCAAAATCTCCTATGAGGTTACCCTGTTTTTTCAATAAACTAACAGCTTCTTTAAACTCAATCGTGAGCAACTCAGGGCTAAGGACAAGTGAGGGTACCTCAAAAAAAGAGCGAACTATGGCTATTTCACGCTCATATTTTCTATTCAGCTTATCAAAGAGATAAGATAACAGCTGGTAGGCCAAATGGATGACTTCCTTATAGTCTTTGTCGATAACCATTTCAAAATCAATGCCTATAAACTCTGTAAGGTGTCTATTGCTATTGGAGTTTTCGGCACGAAATACTGGCCCTATTTCGAAAACCCGTTTAAAGTCACCTATAATGGCCATCTGTTTGTATAGTTGTGGACTTTGAGCCAGGCAAGCAGTTCTACCAAAGTAGTCTACTTTAAACACATCTGCTCCTCCTTCAGAAGATCCTCCGATAAGTTTTGGTGTTTTAATTTCTAAAAATCCCTGTTTGCGCAGATATTTTTGTGTGTAGAAAATCAAACCATCATAGAGTTGAAAGATGGCTTGTGATAGATTGGTTCTTAAATCTAATACGCGATTATCTAAACGCTTAAAGAATTGAATAGAAGGCAATGCGGGGTTTTCATTTTTTTCTTCCTCGGTTAGGGCAGCCTCTTTAAGGGTAATGGGTAGATCAAGCACAGATCTACTGATGATGGTATATTGGGTTATTTCTAGCTCTATCCATTGTTGAGAACAAGCGCGTATGGGGTTTTTAACCCCATTTAATTTCCCTATAACTTCTATATAAGACTCATTTTCAACTTTTGATAAAGTAAGATAAGATGAGCTATCCGGAGTTGTAGCCGTTTCTGTATGGTTTTTAACCAGGATGGTTTGTAGGGTATCTATACCATCACGTAGAATTAGGAATAATACTTTTCCACAATCTTTTTTAGAAAAAACCCTGCCTCTAAGCCGAATGGTTTCATGAACATTTAAAGTAGAAAGATTTTGTATGGTTGACAGTGGTTGCATAGCCTTAAAAGGTTTTTATCTATATAAATAAAATAATGGACAATAGGCGCCAGAGCGCAAGGCGACTAGGAGCGGAGACCCCGAGCATACTTGTTGTATGTGAGGGGTTGAGCACCGAAGGGAACGCCGCGCGCTGGATGCTTAGTGTCCATTTGTATTTTCTGGATGATGACAAGTAAACATATGCTCCTCTTCTTCTCTAGTTATTTCTGGGTACAAATTACGGCATAAATCAGTAGCTTTCCAACACCGAGGATGGAAGTGACAACCTGTTGGCAGTTCCATAGGGCTTGGCACATCGCCTTGTAAAATAATACGCTCTTTTTTTCGAGATAAATCTATTGTAGGTATAGCTGAAAATAGCGCTTTGGTATAAGGATGTTTAGGATTTTTATAAATTTCTGCTGCGGGTGCCGCTTCTATGATTTTACCCAAATACATCACAGCCACATGGTCGGCTATAAATTCTACTACTTTAAGGTCATGAGAAATAAATAAATAAGTCAAATTCAATTCTTTTTGTAAATCCATAAGCAGGTTGATGATTTGAGCTTGTACCGAAACATCTAAGGCAGCAATCGCTTCATCACACACCATAAAGAGGGGGTCTACCGCTAATGCTCTAGCTATACAAATACGTTGACGTTGGCCACCAGAGAATTCGTGCGGGTATTTATACAAGACCTCTTTTGATAATTGTACATAATCTAACAATTGATAGATACGTTGAGTACGCTCTGCTTGGCTATGCGCCAAATTATGAATCTTGATGGGTTCTTCTAAAATAGATCGAATAGACATCCTAGGGTTTAAGGCAGCATAGGGATCTTGAAAGATAATTTGCATTTTTTTCCTTATGCTACGCATATAGCTCGCATCGGCATGGGTAATATCGACGCCATCAAAGATAATACGACCATTAGTAGGCTCAATTAAACGCAAGATGACCCTTCCTAAGGTTGTTTTTCCGCAACCTGATTCTCCTACTAATCCTAAGGTTTCCCCCTTACGAATGGTAAAACTAACCCCATTTACAGCATGAATTTTTCCCATGGTATGGCCCATGATAGGGTGCTTTATCGGATAGGTTTTGGAAAGATCTTGAATGTCTAGCAAATTTTCTGGATGGGTTTGCATGGGCTTTTAATATTTAGATGTACCTTCCCTAGTTAAAGGATAAAAACATTCTACAAAGTGGCCAGGTAGTTTTTCTTCTAGTAATGGCTTTTTTATTTTGCAACTTGCTGCTACATTGGTACAACGATCCTGGAAGTTACACCCGATAGGTAGTTTATGCAACGGAGGCACCATACCATCAATAGCCTGGAGTCTACCATTATGTCCTCCATGATGCTTATCTAATACAGGTATAGCATCTAATAATGCACGGGTATAAGGGTGTAGTGGATGATTGAAAATTTCCTGTATGGAGCTTTTTTCTATGATCCTACCACAATACATGACAGCTACTTGGTCACACATTTCAGCCACTAAGCCCAGATC
>JAIETQ010000055.1 GCA_019744995.1 Amoebophilaceae bacterium | reverse complement strand
TTTCTGTCAATATAACGCCATTAGGGTTTATATAGTTTGGATAGGTACGATATCGAAGAAACCGCGGCGGGCATGCATCTTTAGCTCCATAGCAGACCAATGGATGAAGTGGGTCCAAGTTGATGTGATGGCGCTGGGCAAGTCTCACTAGATAATCTTTACCCTCTTGTATGGCCTTATCTCTATCTCCTGTATATGTAGGCCAATCATCGGGGTTCCCTCGGGTTTGCAAGAGCTCTTCTAGGTGTTGCAATCCGGCAGGGTCTATACCATCGATTTCTGCCCATAATGGTCGCTCACCTGCCAATATCCTGGTAGCTCCATCTACCCTAATAGACGGATAGGATGAAATCATTGCAAATCGATTATATTTTAGATTCATTTACAACGGCATTATTTAACTTTTTAGTTTCAATACTTATTCAAATTCGTTTTGATTTATTGCAACAAATAGATATAAGCAGTACATTAGTGTAATAATTTAAACATATAACTTAATATATGTTAGCTATAGCTTTCATAGGAAATTTCTTTAGATTGTTTTAAATTTACGTTTCTTTTAGAGTTGTTTCGATTAATCCTGGGAGTAAAAAAATCCTAAATTCCTAGTATAAATACTATAATAATAATGTGGTAAGGTATGATTCATATGCGATTTCATGCTATCGCCATTAAGCCTTGAGTAGCCTAGCTTGAGTAAAAAAAACGCAATTGGGATGTAACTGCACGAATGTAAGCGCTTATTCATTATAAAATAATATAGCTATGAAAGAAGGAAAGATTAAGGATAATGGAGAACCACCTATGGATATGTCAGCTATGGATCTTGTGGAGTTCTTAGAAAGAAAACCTATTGGGTTAATCGTAAGCATATTTCTTACACTTTCTCCTAAACAGCAAGTTGAAATATTTTCTTTATTGAGGCACAATGACCTAAAATTACTGATTTACAACAATATAACTAAGAAAAAATTTGTAAAAATTTTTATTAAACTTCCACCTAGTATACGTTTTGAATTTTATCACCTTTTAGATGAAACCGAACAGATACACTTGCTGCCTTATCTAAGCAAAACAGATCGGGAAGCAATCATTACGCAAGTATCTTATCTACCAGACACGGCAGGTAGTGTGATGCGAACCAATATGGTCATTGCACTATACTCCATGACCATAGGAGAAGTTTTAGAAAAAATTCGTTTAGAAGGCTCTGCTATGAAGATGTTCTACTACATTTATGTAGTAGATGACCAAATGCGGTTAATGGGATGTGTTTCTTTAAAAGAATTAATTATTAATGATATTCAAAACCGGGTAGAAAAAATCTTAACCGTAGATTTTGTTTATGCTACCATTGATGAAGCTAAAGAAGAGGCGGCAAAAAAAATTGAAAAATATAATTTAATTGCACTACCTGTCTTAAATAACCAGAAACAGATCGTAGGTATTATCCCTTATGATGATGCGATGGATATTATTAGAGAAGCTCAAGGAGAAGATAGCAACTTATTGATGGGTATTGATACGGAAGAATTTGACTCCTCCTATCTGATCACTTCCAGCACCAAACATGTTAGTAAGCGTATAAAATGGATTATCATTGTGTTTATGGCCAGTATAGTGACTCAAACTTTTTTACATGCTAAAAACGCTTTTTTTCTATACCATGGTTTAATTTTATATGTTGGCATGATTACCGATACGGGAGGAAATGTAGGAAACCAAGCGGCCTCTGTCGTATTACAAGCATTGAATCGGGGGCAAGTTACGCTATCGGATTGGATCAAAATTCTTTTCAAAGAAATAGAAATTGCGCTCATGATTGCCTTCGTTTTATTCATGCTCACCTTTATGAAAATTTACCTGATTACCAGCATTGATCCTGATACCACTAGAGATTTTTATGTTATGTTTGTGGTGGCATTTAGTATTGTTTTACAAATTATTTGTTCTGCGCTTATAGGCGCAGCGCTTCCATTGGCCGCTAAATACTTTAAGGGAGATCCCACCGTAGCTTCTAATCCTGTTATCAACACTACCGTAGAACTGTTAGGCACATTGATTTATTATGGTGTAATTTACTGGTTTTTAAATCCAGTCAATGCTTCTAATCCGGTCAATGGCTAAAATTAACTACCATATTACTCCACCTGCCCAGCTGCCTCATACTTACGAAGTATCTCTTCACAAAGCATTCTAAGTTCTTTTGTAAGGGTAACTACCCCCATAGACTCAGCAAAAGGGAGGCAAAAATCTAAAGTCTGCCGTACTACTTTCACTTGTTTTTCTATAGGGCGATGGCTCAACGTAAGTACATTGTGTAAACCGCAAATTGCTTAAAAGTTTTTGTTCCTCTTCTACTATAAAAACCTACAGCAAGAGAAAATAGCAAATAAATAAAAAGAACTGTTAGAGCTAGATTTATAGGCATAGGTAATCTAAGTATTAGCATAAATAAATAATATCCCCTATACTAGGGTAGCTAGGAAAATCATAGTTTATAACAAGTTTATAACAAGTTTATAATAGTACAACTTTTTTTTAAAAAACAGCTAACTTCCCCATCCAGACCTATCCAAGCTACGATATTGAATAGCTTCAGCTAAATGTACTTCCAAAATAGGTTCACTATGCGCTAAATCTGCAATCGTTCGAGCTACTTTCAAAATTCGGTGATGCGCTCGTGCAGAAAGACCTAATCTATCCATAGCCACTTGTAAAAGCTTTTGTCCGGGTTGTGAAATAGCACAAGATGCTTTTGTCATGGCAGAAGACATCTGTGCATTGGTATAGAGGCCTGAGTGGGCTTTGAAACGTTCCTTTTGAATAGCTCTTGCCTCTACCACACGTCCTCGGATGGCACGACTGGGTTCATTTCTTTGAGCAGAAATAAGGGCTTCAAAAACAACAGGGGTTACTTCTACGTGCAGATCTATTCTATCTAACAAAGGACCACTGATCTTATTCAAATAACGTTCTACAACAACAGCACTGCAGACACATTCCTTATCAGGATGATTATAATACCCACATGGACAAGGATTCATGCTAGCAATAAGCATAAAATTAGCTGGAAACTCGACAGAAAACTTAGCTCTAGAAATCACTATTTTGCCATCTTCTAAAGGCTGACGCATCACCTCCAATGCATTACGTTTAAATTCAGGCAACTCATCCAAAAAAAGGACCCCATGATGGGCTAGCGAAATTTCACCAGGTTGTGGAAAACTACCCCCTCCTACCAAGGCTATATCACTAATGGTATGATGAGGGGATCGAAAAGGCCTGGTGGTCAACAAACCATCCACATGATCCATCCGACCAATAACCGAATAGATCTTAGTAGTTTCTAAGGTTTCAGCTAAGCTCAAAGGAGGTAATATAGAAGGCAACCGCTTGGCCAACATCGTTTTCCCTGATCCTGGTGGCCCTATCATAATTACATTATGGCCACCAGCTGCGGCTATTTCTAACGCCCTTTTAATATTTTCTTGCCCCTGGACATCGGAAAAGTCTACTTGATAGTTGCTTACTTTTTCTTCAAATAATTTGCGTACATCTATCTGCACAGGGTGAATTGCTCGTTTGCCTTCTAAAAATTCTATGACTTCTGTAATATGACTCACAGCAATTGCCTCAATTTTATTTACAATGGCTGCCTCTTGCCCATTTTGTTTAGGAACAATAATCCCCTTAAACCCATGCTTATGTGCCCCAATGGCAATAGGTAGCATCCCTTTTACAGGCCTCAAAGTTCCATCTAAAGCCAATTCCCCCATAATTACATACGATGCCAGCGTCTGTAAATTATATTGTGCTGAAGCATGTAAGATAGATAGGGCAATAGGCAGGTCATAAGCAGCCCCTTCTTTGCGAATATCGGCTGGAGCAAGATTGACAATAACTCGTTGACGAGGCATCGTACAATTAATATGTTTTAAAACAGATTCTATACGATGTTGGCTCTCTTTAATGGCACTATCTGGTAATCCCACCATAAACAAACCAGTACCACTGACCACGCTTACCTCTATGGAGATAATACAGGCATTGACACCATAAACCGCACTGCTAAAAGAAGTCGTAATCATCTTATGCCTATAAAATTATTGAACCACTATAAGGTAGTGGCTTTTTTTACCTTTTTGTACCAATAGATAACGGTTATGCAACAGCATAAGGTTAGGTTTTTCAAAAGGATCTAAAATTAACACTTTGTTGATCATCACACCACGTGATGTGATGATTCTTTTTGCTTCTGATTTCGAAGATAGAATAGCGCCTCCAGTCGCAACAGATAGCAAAGACAAGATCGTATCTACCTCCATGAATGTATGACTGGTTATATTAATTTTAGGTATGGTGGTACAAATCATGAGTAGATCTTCTTCGCTTAATGCAAAGAGTTGGTCTGTAGATACCGCACCATCAAAGAGCATACCCGTACACCATATGGCCTTTTTACACGCTGCTGCTGAATGGACCATAGTAGTAACGATTTCAGCTAGTATCTGTTGCACCATCCTCTTTTCTGGTCTGGACTGATGGGCTAAAATAAGAGACTCTACCTCTTCTTGCCTACAACCATGAAAGATTTTTATCAATTTTTCAGCTTCATGATCAGAACAATTTAATAAAAATTGGTAGAATTGATAAGGGGATGTTTTTTCAGGATCTAACCATATATTGTCACCAGAAGCGGTTTTACCGAATTTGGTACCATCGGCACGCGTAAGTAAAGGAACTGTTAAAGCAAAAGCTTGAGATTGTATTTTTTTTCGGATAAGTTCCACCCCTGTGGTTAAATTGCCCCATTGATCTGAGCCTCCCATTTGCAAGCTTACCCCTTCATGTAGATAAAGATGATAAAAATCATACCCTTGGAGCAGTTGATAAGCAAATTCCGTATAAGAGATACCGGTATTTATGCGTTGTTTTACACTATCCTTGGCCATCATATATCCAATAGAAATATGTTTACCTACCTCACGCAAAAAACCTAGTAAAGATTCTTTTTTAAACCAATCTAAGTTATTGAGTAACCTAGCCCTATTCTTGCCATTAGAAAAATCTAAAAACTTTTCTAATTGCTTACCAATACAAGCTTCATTATAGCGCAGTACCTCTTCGGTTAAGAAGAGTCTTTCTTGTGTACGACCCGACGGATCTCCAATCATACCCGTAGCCCCACCTAAGAGGGCAATAGGGGTATGACCCGCCTCTTGGAGGTGGCGCAATAACATGATAGTAACTAAATTACCAAGGTGTAAGGAAGAGGCAGAAGGATCAAAACCAATATATCCCATGGTACCTCCTTGATTCAAATAAGCTTCGGTACCTGGAACTATATTATGAATCATTCCACGCCAGTGCAAGTTAGCTACAAAATTCTTCTTAAGCATCATCAAAATATAAAGGGTAAAACGTATAAAAACTTCAATAAAAGGTTAAAATCATCCAACTTTTTTTACAAAAGTAAAAAGCTTATCTTATTAATTAAGAACAAAAATAAATCTTATATAGCTAATATAAGATTAAATTTGAAAATGAACGCTATCATATCATATCACATTAAGCTAATAATATAAACCCTAAACCTCATATGACCTCTAAACAGCTATCCATTACCTACCGAGCCATTTTTATTTTTTATTTTTCATTAACCTCAAGTTGTCTCGAACACGGTTCATCCACGAGCCAAACAGCTAACGCAACGGCTCATCCAACTGATCCATTACCTGGTGTAGCGCTACAAACACAACCAATTACAACCGCACCAGATAATATAGTCATAGTCTCACAAGACGCACCAGAAATGATGCATCAACCTGATCAAATACCAGCGATAG
>JAIETQ010000088.1 GCA_019744995.1 Amoebophilaceae bacterium | reverse complement strand
TTTGAGATTAGTTATCCAGTATTGTAATTCGCCGATGGTTAACGTTTCAACCACGCTCCAAACAGGCGGTAGTTCTGGCTGAGAATATTTAGTTAAATAATGCGCAATAAATAATTCGTCTTTATTGTTATTGATGGTTCTTTTTATTTTGTATAGCGACTCAAGATGAATACCATATCTTTTAAAATTGTTACTATCTAAATAAAAATGTGGTGCATTGAAATTAATCGATAAATTGGAGAACGTAGCTCGTAATGATATTTCAATTTTCGTGATAGCTGAAAATATTAAATTACGTAAATCTTCATCAAATAAGTATAAGTTGATTACATCTTCAAATTTAATATTTGGCTTAAATGTTCTTGGATTGCTTGATGCTTCAAAAATAATCCAATAGGCTCGTAATCGATAATATGCAATATCCTCTAGCAATTTTTCGGCTTTTGAGGTATCTGATATGATTAAACCTTCATCTTTTAACTGTTGAATTTGTTGCTGCGGAGTGGTTGGAAGTTTAGAATAGGAGGTCATTTTTCTACTCCAAAAATGGAAAGACCCAGCCTTTTGCTCTGCTTGCGCACGAGTGCCGGGTAACTACTAGCATTATTATACACGTTATCGCTGCTAATTGACAAGCCCAAGCTAAATTTTTGCATACTGAATATTACGTAATATCATGAAATCATCTCTTAGTTAAATAGCGGTTATAGTCTGATCTAACATTTTAACTATCTTAATGGTTCAATTTTGAATGAATCTAGCCCAGAGAAATGAGCCAATCATATTTTTTTACTAAGCGCTAACACTTGGTCAATATGAAAATCACAATCTAGGCTCCAATAGATTCGTTCATTTTTGAATTTAACCTGTTCAAAAAATTCTTTATTCATTAAGCACCTATAAGATGAAATGCGCAGAACTTCTTGATATACATCAAATAAATAAACGTTAGCATCATCTGTTCTAACTCGCAAGATATAATTATTTTCAGGAGTTACTTCGATAAATTTAATAATTGATTATTCTAAAATATCTTGTGGAATATCCATACAATGCAATGGGAAGTCGTGCATATCATCCCAATACTTAACCACCAGAAAATATCTGTTTTACTATTAGTCGTAAAACTTAATGTCAATTGGTTTGTCATTAATTATATTATCAATAGTTTTGTTTAAAATTTCTTTAAGCTGTTTAGCTGTTTTATCTAGTTCATATATTCCTGCTGTTTGATTATACTCGTTATCTTTATCTAAAAAATTATCAAGTGTAAAAGTGTCAGATTTATAATCAATTTCTACATTGTGATATAGTTTGGCAATTTTGTCTTGTTTAGACTCTTCAAACTTTGGAAATGGTATAATTTCCCAATATTTTTGAGCTAAACTTCCACCATTTCCACCTACTGCATAAATATCAATTAGCCCCTTGCTACGCAAATAATCTAAGCAACATTTTACAAAAAATTGCTTTGTTTAAATTATGCTCTTTTTGTTGAATAGTAATTCCATGAATGTTGGTAATTGCTCTAACTTGTTCTTCAATTATTACAATAGAACGTCCTTTTTCAAAACCTTCAGCACCAAATATTAAATCACCTTTTTGTAACGTCTTTAAATCATTTGAGTTGCCTAAATACTCAATCGTATCAACTGTTCCGTATTTAGACAAGAATTTTGGCAACATCAATGTATAAAAGTTGGGGTATTTCTTCTTTGAGTAAACACTTTCCCCAATATTTGATACTTGCAAGTTTTGTCCACGTGAAAGCGTAAAACCCAAATCAGAAATAGTTTGAAAACCATTTTTGTAGTTTTGTATTTCAAAAACTATGCTTTTAAAGCTTTCTCTATACAAGTTTGTATCTAAACGCCCAACTTCTTCCAATTCATTAATTTTTGGTAATTCAAAACTAAACTTGTTTGATTTTTGATTTTCCAATAGTTCATTTTCAATAGATTTTAAAATAGCTTCGTGACGTTCTTTGATTAAATTTTCTTTGTTAATTATGGCTTGTGTTAAGGCTTCAACAAAATTGATTACATTTTCTGTGTCAGAATTAGGTAATGGTATTTTGCAGTCTAAAAACATTGTCTTAGCATGACGAATGGTTGCACCTTTTGGAACCATAAAATCCAATTGCTCTCTAAATATACTGTGCTTAATGAATGCTAATAAGTAGTATTTTTTTTCTGTTACTGGCAAACGATAAATTGCTCCTGAAAGCATAAAATTTGGATAGTCTTTATCTAAAATTACAACTTCGCCAATGTTGCTGTCTTTTGAAATGAGTAAATCACCTTGTTTCAAATTCATTGTTACAAATGAGTTTGGCATAATTGGTAAAGCTGTTTCAGTTGTTATCTCTGGTAAAAAAGAATGAGATTGTAAGGCTCTTGTTCTTATAAAATAGTGTGTTGATTGCCCGATATAATTTAATGAGCCAACCTCTACGCCTAAATCTTTTCTTTGTAAATCTCTTTTCAAAAAATCTTTTACAAATAGGAAATTTTCATTTGGCATTATCAAGTCCATATATTGAGAAGATGACAAAGTATAGTCTTTCTCAACAATAGAGTTAAAGGAAATTGACTTTGGTATTTTTATATATTCGTTACTCATAATTACTTAACCTTTATAAAAATATCCTGTAATGATTTTTCTTGCTTCAAACACCATTTTTTAAATTCTGAAATAGTTTCTGTAAACTCTTCATCAAGCAATGCTCGTCCTTCATTGTCAATTTCTATCTCAAAATTTTCGTAATTTATCCTGTAGTTCGGTGAAAAGAATTTTACTCGTTTACTTGTTTTTACTTCATACCCAACTTTTTCAATTCCTTTAAAATACACTTCGTAATTCTGTGCCTTTAATTTGATTAGCTCATTTTCATTTGGTTTGTAGGCAACAATAATTGAAGTATTTACCCCTGTCTCAGCAAAAACATTGGCTGGCAAATCGAAAATTGCAATAATTCGCATTTTATCCATTAGCCATTTTCTTGCTATTTTATGACTATCAATACTTGCAATTGAATTAGAAATTACTATTCCCATTCTACCGTTCTCTTTCAAAATACGGTAAGCATTTTCAAGAAAAACAATTCCTAAATCTATTTTGCTCGCTTGTTTTTCGGGTTTTTTCTTTTTACTTTCAGCTGGCTCTTCCCCTTTGTTGCTATACAAATGCCAAAGTTCGTAGCATTGTATCATTTCAAGATCTTTGTGGTCCTTTGGCACAAAGGCTCGATCTTCTCCAAATGGTGGATTAGTTAAAACTACATCAAATTTTTTCAGTTGGTTATCATCTGGTCGGTTGTCCCAATTACCTTTTTGGTTCATACTTGGTATAAGTTCCAAAACATCGCCTTTGTGGTCAAACTTGGATAATAAAGAACCATAACCTGCTTGTGCTTTTATTTTGGCATTTCCGTCTCCGTTCAATAACATATTTAAAGTTGCAAGCATTACCATTTGCTCGTCAATGTCCATTCCAAAAATATTATTATCGTCTAATTTACTATTTGAATTTACATAAGAAACCGAAAGAAAATCAGCAATTCCAACTGTTGGGTCAATTACAGTTTCACCATTTCTTGGATTTACAATACTTACCAAAAAGTCAATTAATGGCAATGGCGTTACAAATTGAGCATTTGCATCTTTTGAAAATGGCGTTGCAAATTTATAAAATACCAATTGATAGAGATCGGTTTTATGAGAACGCACAAATGAATAATCTTGAAATTGATATACAACTTCAATGAGTACTTTTATATGATTTTCGTTTTTCGGATTGAGTGGATTGATAATAAGTACCTGACGCTTCAACTCTTAGACCGATAATTCGTTTTATAAATTCTTGCAATTGTTTATCAGCAAGAGATTTATAATTTTTTTCTTCGTCTGAAATGTAAAAATCTAAAAACCTACTTCCAGTTTTTTCATTTCTTTTTTCATCATAGATTTTTAAGGAAAGAATTTGTATTAATATCTCAAAACCTTTTTGGTTTACCATCCCCACTTTATCCATTGTACGTAAAATACTGCTCATCGCATCATTAATTTGCGTTGAATGAACACCAGAAATAATATCTAATTCTTTAATTCCACGTTTGGAACGGTCAATAGTTTTGGCTTCTGTCCATTCTAAAACATCGTTAAAACTCGGAATATTAATGTAAGGGTCGGGTAAATGCAAAGCCAATTCTTTGGTTTTGCTGTCTTCGCCTTTTGTATTAAATTCTTCACTATATCGTAAAAACTTGTTGTTGTGTTTACGGAATAAATAAAGTCGTTCTGTGTCGTATAAAACGGCTAAACAAAATGCTCTTCTGCTTTCGTTCAAATAAGCTTTAAGTTGTTTATCCCAAACATCGGCAACGTTTTTGTTGTCTTCTTTTTTAAATTCAAGTGCAACAATTAAATGTTCCCGCAACCATTCTAAACTTTCATTATTTCCATTTTCATGATAATCTTTGTATTTGTCAAACCATGTTATGTCATCAAAAATGGCTCCGTCCAATTTTAAAGGTGCAGAAGATTTGTTTCCTTTCGGAAAATGTACTTCAGTTCCGATATAGTCTTTGGTAAATAACCCTGACTGAATAATTGAGTATAGAAACTGCCACTTATAATATTGCTCGTTTTTAGTTCAGTTCTTCTTTTTGAAGTTAGTTTTTTTATTAAACGTCAAATGCTCTTGTATGAAACAGTCAAATTCTGCTATATTTTCATATTTATCATCAAACGATTGTTTTGCTTCTGCAAAATTCATGAAATACCTTTATTAAATTTTAAAAAATTAATGTTTGATTTTAGCAAAAGCTTGCTTAATAAAATCTGGGTTATACTGACGACTGAATTCAGGCAGCGCATTAAGTAAAACCGCGCCATATTGTTTCAACGCAATCCGATTATCGCAAATCGTCACCTGTCCATAATCTTTTTCATTACGAATTAAGCGCCCCACCGCCTGAATCAATTTAATGCAGGTTTCAGGCAAAGACACATCCATAAAATAATTGCCTTTTTCGGCTTTAACCCAATATTCGCGCACCATATTTTGCGGATCTTTATGTGTATCAAAAGGTAATTTGGTCACAATTACGTGCATGCAATATTTGCTCGGTAAATCTACCCCTTCGGCAAATGAATTCAGCCCGAAAATAATGCTCGGTTTCGCGCCATCAATCGTGTCTTTATGTTCACTAATTAATTTCTGATTGCTACTAAATTCAGTTTGCAACAACACGCGGTTTTGTAATTTTACGGGTAATTGTTTAAAGGTTTCAATTAGTTGTTGGCGATTGAAAAATAACACCAAACTACCATAAGCATCAGTGTAATTCAAAATTTGGCTTAAATATAGCGAAAGTTCTTTTTGAAAAATTTCTCGGGTGGTAAATTCGGGAGCGGAACGAAATTGTGGAATAACTAACTGACTATGTTCGGGATAATTAAAACTAGTTGCGAGTTTTTTGGTTTTTACATTCGGTAATAAATTTAAACCGAGTTGAAATTTGACATAATCAAAGCGTTCACCAATTGCCAGTGTGGCTGAAGTTAAACACGCCGCATACACGGTTTTCCAAAGTTTATTCACTAGCACATTTCCGACATGGGTAACACCCGCGGTAATCAAATACTCTTCATTACCATTGAATAATTTTTGTTCGACCCAGCGCGCATTGGCATTATAACGTGAATTATCCTGATTAATCAGATAATTAGCGGTGGTCGCAATACTTTCAACGCTGGAAAAATAAAAGCCCAACTTGAGTAAATTAGCTTCGCTAACGTAATCTGCTGCATTCTTGATTTTTTCTTTAAGTTTATCTTGAATTTTACCCATACCAGCTTGTAAATCACCTGAACTAAGCGCAATTTCCATAAAAATATCTTTGATATCTTGCGTAATTGCCGTATTCAAATAATCATT
>JAIETQ010000057.1 GCA_019744995.1 Amoebophilaceae bacterium | reverse complement strand
CGGTTAATTAAAAACTACCGCCCTGCGGTTGGTGGGTCATTTTTTAAAGCCCAATAAATTGGGCCATAAAAAATCGACCTTTACTATGACATTTTAAGGCAGAGAAATGATAAATACAACGAGTTTAAAAAGCTTGCTAAAGCTAATCATTCAAACACGAGTAACAGGCAATCAATCTAATTTACGAACTAGTGAATTAATTGCCAAAGTTAATAAATTTAAAGCAGTGAGTAGATGCAATGCTTAATATTGCATTACTGATTTTACAATGTGCAACACCAGTTGCACAGGTAAAAATGCCCGCCATAATTAAGACGGAATCGCAAAATAACCCGTTGGCGATTGGCTTAAATAAAGGCTACAAATTGAAATTTCAACCGAAAGATCCAGAACAAGCCAAAAACTGGGTTGAGTATCTTGAAAAAAATGATTATAACTTTGATGTTGGACTGGCGCAAATTAATATCAAGAATATTAAAAAATATGGTTATACCGCGAAAGACTTGCTAGATCCATGCGTTAATATTACCGTTGGCAGCGATATACTCGCAAACAACTATAAAAATGCAATGAGTGGCTCAACATCTAGCATTGAGGGATGGCAAAAAGCTATTTCAGCATATAACACGGGTAATTTCACTAGTGGTATGCGAAATGGTTACGTTGCAAAAGTTAATGCAAATAGCCAAAAACTAGCACTTAACGATAAAGACATACCGCCAATTGTTGGAGTTGGACAATCCAATAGTAGCCCTAAAAAAATAGTGGTGCGTAATGTACAAGATGTATCAGATGCACGAGATGTACAACCTAAACCAGCAAATCCATACAGCTCTAAAACGGTGATGTACGTTAAACCAAATATGGGGAAAAAAGAAGATCTTTATGCTAACAATAATTAAAAAATTACGAATAGTGATTTATTCACTAATTGGACTAATTTGTGTAGTTGCTTTTTATGACAGATTTATGATTAAAAATGTGTCTATTTCTGAACCGTTAGGATATTACCTAAAATTACCAGTAGGAACTATTGAACCGAATAAACGGTATTTAATTTGCTTAGAGGATAAAAAATATATTGACGTTTTGCAAAAATTAGGCTTATTGAAAAGTAAAAACCAATGTCCAACTGGGACGGTTTACCTAATGAAACAAGTTGCGGGTATGCCACATGATTTAGTTGAAATAACTGAATCTGGGGTTTTAATTAATGGATCATTGCAACAAAATAGCCGCGGTATGGCACGCGGTAAGGGAGTTGCATTATACCCACTACCAATTGGATATAAACACATTTTAAATGATGATGAGTATTTTATGATGGGTATCACACCAACATCAATTGACTCACGGTACTTTGGCACAATCAAACGTAATCAATTTTATAAACGTGCATTAATACTTATGAGGAGTGATTGAACCAGTAAAACGATGAGCTTTAATAATAACTATTTTTACAAAAGGATAACGACGTGAATTTTATTCAACGACATATAGTATTTGCTATTACAGCATTTTTTCTAGGCATATTTATTAATCAAGTTATTCTGCAATATTATTTAAGCAGTGTATCCGATTATTCGATGTTTGCACATTTTTTATCTCCACAAGAGCAAATTGCGGTAACTCGTGAGTTTTTTAAAAACGCTGGAGCTTACGGCGAAGCTGGAGAAAATACTTTAATTGCAACTGGATTAGGCTTTTTCATTAGCTACATTATTGCAATAGTCGTGCATCGCAAGTTTTTTGCGCCTAAACTTGAATCAGACCGTCACGGTACGGCTAAATTTGCATCAATCAAAGAGATTGAAACAACTAACTTACTTCAAGATCCTAAAACTCTTGATAAAGTTGAAAAACGCCATGGCTTAATTGTTGGTGCAATTGAGTACAAAATTGGAATACCAATTGTACGCTATGATACAGGCAAGGCTTTAACACTAAAACAATTAATGCACTATGGACATCAGCATATGCTATTAATTGCACCTACTGGGGGTGGTAAAGGGGTTGGGATTGTCACGCCTAATTTATTGAATTATCCTGATTCGGTGGTTATGTATGACATGAAAGGCAAAGACTGGGAAACTACCGCAGGACATCGAGCTAAGAATTTAAACAACGTTTGTATTAAATTTGAGCCGACTAATGGCGATGGTAGCTCTTGCAAGTATAATCCGATGGAGTTTATTAAAGTTGGAACGCCTGAGGAAGTTAGCCAAGCTGGTAACTTAGCATTAATGCTAATTGACGGTGATGGCAAAGGCTTTGATGGTAATCACTTCAAAGAAAATGGAGCTAAATTACTTGGTGCAATTATTCTTCATGTCCTTTATACTAAAAAAGATAAAAATCTTGCATCCGTTGCAGCTATGTTATCTGGTATCGATCCCGACACTGGTGATGCATATAAAAGTGGTGTAAAAGGATGGCTAGGTGAAATGTGTGGACAAGGTAAAGATAATAGCGGTAAACCTCATGAATCACATTTAGCTAAATACGCTATAGAACACAATATTACTAAAGAGGTTGCCAAAGATCATTTAGCTTTATTAATTGATGATAAAGGCTATAACCGCAACATTAAACAAATTGCATCATCGTTATATTTCAATAATGGTGAAAAAGAAGTTGCGGGAATTATTAGCTCTGCAAATAGTCCGCTAACTTTGTTTAATGATCCAATCATTGCACAAAACACCTCAGAATCAACCATTAACTTAAATGATTTTCAATCAGGTGCAAAAGCTGTAAGCTTGTACATCGTGGTGATGGCTAATGACCAAGAGCGCATTAGACCATTAACCAGAATTTTAATTACTCAAATTATTAGCACTGTCCAATCGAGCGAACACGGCAAGTTACGCGAGTTGCTATTTTTACTAGATGAGTTTGCGACTTTGAAAAAAATGCCTGTAGTTGCAAATGCCTTGGCAACTATCCGAAGCTTTAAAGCAAGGTTCTTGCTAGTTGTTCAAGATTTATCACAATTAGATGAATACTACGATAAATTAGCAAGCTCAATTATTGCCAATTGTGGTGTGCGAATTGGCTACCCGTCAAATGATTTAGTGACGAATGAAAAACTCGCTAAATGGACTGGGGATACTACGTATATTGCAGAAACAGTTAGTACCGCAGTATCTAAACAACAAGGCTTTGCAATGGGTAGTAGTGCAACTACAACTACATCTAAGCAGGAATCACACCGTACCCTACTAACTGCTAATGAAATAGCAACTATGGGTACTCGAACATTAATCTTTAGAGAGGGTAAAAATGCAATTTACGGTACTTCATACAATTACCGTGAAGATAAAAGCATTAATGGATTATTAAATTTACCACTTCCATCTACTAAAAAGGCTGCTTAAATTAATCATTTAGAAAGGAACAAAAACACTTATTAATTTATAATATGGATTGAACATATTTATAAACTTATTTAATCTTTTGGAGTACATTATGAACTTAGAACAATTTAGCGATAATCAAAAAAAAATCATCAACCGTTGTATTGAAATGGGTTTTGATCCGTCAAGCTTTGCAAAACCTGAAATTGATTGCTTTAAAATGCAATTAGCTGCTCATGCGCTACGTGATGGAAATGATTTAACACCATATTTAGCTGATTTTAATCATGATCAATTAGAACATATTAGATCTGGATTATATTTCAAAGTTGACGTTAGCAAATATGCTGACCCAACTATACCAGCTGATGAAATGCTTAAAAAGCGGATGAGTTTACAATATAATCGGGCAAAAGGAATACAAGATGAATGATGATGAAAAACTATTATTAGACGGTATGATTAAATCTGTTGAAAGTAAAGGGTTAGATTCATCAATATTAAAAGATGATCTTTACAACTTTGATCAAAAATTTGTTTTACGGCGCGCAATAATAACTGATTCAAGTCTTGAAAATATTGCTAACCCTGATATACCAGCAGATGAAATGGAATCTATTCTAAATGAACAGCAAGAAATGGTGGCTAATTTGCAAGAAAATCATAATTTAGACCCTGCTAAATATGACTTAAAGCAATTGCAAGAGCTGGATAAAGCATTAAACAAAGGTCTGGATATTAGCCACTATAAAGATCCAGCCTTTTCACCCGAACAGATGTATCTTGCAACAACATTTCAAGAGGGTGGCATTGAGGGCTTAACAGATATAAAGCCCACATGGTCAACCGATGATATATTAGCATTAAGAGCTGAAAATCTTAATATTGCTCATCATCAAGAAAATAGAGTAATCCCAACTCTTGAGCAAATGGATTCACCTGATGGATTATCATTTACTGAGTTACAAGGTCTTATTCGTAATGGTGCTGATGTTAATGAATTAATTAATGGACGCCCTCCAATTCTATTAAGTTCTTATGATGACGATACAGCGAAAGCTTTGCTACTATTAAGAAATGGGGCAAATGTAGAGCATAGAAGTGATTTAGATCAAACTGCACTAACGGCTTCCCGCAGTCCAGAGATGGCAAAACTTCTCATTGAACATGGAGCTAATGTTAATCATGTGAATGGCATTTATAGTGATACGGCTTTAACTCATGCGACTTCTTCAACTCATGCGACTTCTAGTTTTTGGATAAAAGATCGGTTAGAATTAGTCACTCTATTGTTAGAGCATGGTGCTAATCCAAATCATCAAAATGATACAGGTAATACGGCTCTTCACATGTTGGGTGATAAACCAAATGACATTGAAATAGCTAAAAAATTAATTGAACATGGTGCTAATCCCGAAATAGTAAATGAGGATAATGAACGCCCTCAAATCATGAATGCGCCAGAACTTCAAAAGTTTTTAGAAACTCAAGCAGATTTACCCCCTTGGGAAAACTCTAAATTCTATAAGCATCAAGATCAAAGCCGCGACTATGTTATGAGTGATAAAAGCACAGGTAAACATATTTTTTTGAATAGCAACGAAGAAGTTTTCGAGTTGCTAGCAAAACATGACCCTGACGGCATTATTGATAAATTAAGAACTACTGGCAAGCTTGAACTGAGTAATGGCGAAACCCTAGACTTGACTATTGATAGTCCTGAAAAAGTTGGTGATTCATTAGCGCAAGAGCTTAATATCCCTCACATAACAGTTGAAGATAAACGTACCGCAGAATGTTTGCAACATGATAGCGGAATGGAAATTGATTAATTTTTAAAGGTTTAATTATGAAAAGTATAGAAATTTTACGCGCTGTTTATAACGATAAAGAAGTGTTAAAAAAAGTCAAAAAATCTATTGATGACTATGCACTAAATCTAAAATCAATGGATCAACTCAAGCGTGATAGTAAAGAAATTGAAACTCACGTTAAAGAAACTTATGCTTTATCTCCAACACTGTTTAAAAAGATTGTGAAAGCAAGCTTAACACAGAATGATACTGTTGATGAGGTCGTTGATGAATTGCAGATGATTAACGAAATAGCTAAATCTAAGTAATAAAAAAAGCCCCAGTATGGGGCCTTTTTATTGCGCTGCTGCTTCCACAACAGGTGGCGGGTTCTCTGGTTCAAAGTCAGGCACATCATCCGCAGGATTGGTACTTTTTGAAAAGTCAACTTCAGGTTTTTCTTTAGAACTTGCAAAATCAAATTCATTCATCCAAATCTTAAAACTTGGAATGATTTTTTGAGTTTCTTGATGAAAATAGGCATGAGGGCGAGGATTACCCAAAATCACCAATTTATCGCCTTTTTTAACGTGCTCTAGAACCGCTTCAGCTTTTTTACCACTACATGTTACACTATGCCAATCTGTGTACTCCTCGCCTTTAGAAACACCATTAACGGCTATTCTAAAACTTGCATAAAGGTTATCATCTTTTTTAGTAGCTTCAGGTTCATTACCAACGCGCCCTGTTAAAGTTATATTGCAAATACTCATTACGAACTCCTTAAAATGCTGGGTTTGTTAAAATTATGAACCTACTACCAGCGGATAGATTCAAAGATAATCAATAATATAAACTGTGATTAAATATCACGTTATAAAAAACAATTTATGTTTATGGCCAAACTGAAAGTGTAGCCATAAACATACGAAAAAGCATTACCTGGACAAACTGATAGCAACACTATTTTGTTGC
>JAIETQ010000059.1 GCA_019744995.1 Amoebophilaceae bacterium | reverse complement strand
TTAAACAGCAAAAGATAGATTTTTTCTAAACAATCTTACTAACCATTTAAGTTTACTAATTTTGATTTAAACATCAAGTATATAGGACTTAAGGTAAAAAATTCATTTTAAAAATTATGATAACTATGAAAAGTAATATCAAATCAATTGCAAAGTTTGGAGCGGTGTTACTCGCCCTACTCAGCATAGGTATGCACTCAGGCGCTATCGTGATACCTATGCTGAGTGGATATAAATTCAGTATGTTGGGTATAGCATTTTTACTTTTACTTGGATCAATGCTTGTTTAGCCCCTAAATCAAAATATTACATAAGCATCTAAAAATATAAGCATAAAAAAATGGTTTATTATACAGAAGAAGGGCTAGAGCAAATAAAAAAAGAGCTCAGTTTACTTAAAAGCGAAGGTCGTATAAAGGTAGCTAACGATCTTTCAGAAGCACGTGAAAAAGGAGATTTAAGTGAAAATGCGGAGTATGATGCGGCTAGAGAGGCCCAAGGGTTACTGGAAGCTAAAATTGCCTCTTTAGAAAAATTAACAGTCCAGGCTAAGGTATTGAATAAAGATGAAATAGATTTATCTAGGGTCTCTATTCTTTGCAAGACACGTGTAAAAAATAAAAAAACAGAAGCAATCTCTATTTTTATGTTGGTTTCAGAAGAAGAAGCCAATATAAAACAGAGCAAATTATCCATCAACTCCCCTATGGGAAAGGGGTTGTTAGGTAAAAAAGTGGGAGAAATAGCGCTCATTGCAACACCCTCAGGACCTATTGAATTAGAAGTTTTAGAAATTGGATTAAATCTTTAATCTTTTTAACTTGTGACTAAATAGGATTTAAAAGGATAAACCATTAAATAATTACTTTTAATAACAATGGCTTTACGAATAACAGATGCGTGTATCAATTGTGGTGCATGCGAACCAGAGTGTCCCAATAATGCCATATACGAAGGAGGGGTGGATTGGCGATTTTCAGAAGGTACAACCTTAAAAACAACCACACCACAACCTCCTTATGTGGAGGATATTTTTTATATTGTAACTGACAAATGTACAGAATGTGTTGGTTTTCATGATGAGCCACAATGTGCGGCCGTTTGTCCCGTAGACTGCTGTGTACTAGACTTAGCGCATACGGAAACCGAAGAAGAATTATGGAATAAAAAAAGATTTTTACATGAAAGTTAAAAGCTGATGCTACTAGCTATAGTCCATCATGCTATGTAATGTTTACCTTAAATTTAATACATTAATATAATTACAGTGGACGTACGCACAAGAACAGGTGAAATCTACTCTAAAAGAGTAAATGCAGGAAAAAGAGTTTATTTCTTTGATATAAAATCTACAAAGGGGGGGGATTATTACCTTACCATTACAGAAAGTAAGAAAAAAGTAGAAGAAGAGGGCATGTTTTATGAAAAACACAAAATTTTCTTATACAAGGAAGACATCAATAGGTTTACAGCTGCGCTAGATGAAGTAGTTTCTCATCTTAAAACACAACTCATGGCTGATTATGATTTTGAGCAATTTAGTCAGCAGGATGTAGACGAAACTTCAGCCACCTAGTAGTATGGCACTAAAATGTGGAATGGTTGGACTACCCAATGTGGGGAAGTCCATGTTATTTAATGCACTATCCAATGGAAATGCTGCTTCAGCTAATTTCCCATTTTGTACAATCGAACCCAATATAGGTGTAGCAGCAGTACCCGATAACCGCATGGAATTGCTCGCTTCATGGGCTCAATCTAAACAGATTGTACCCACTTATATAGAATTTTTAGACATCGCGGGTTTGGTAAAAGGGGCACATGAAGGAGAAGGTTTAGGTAACAAATTTTTAAGCCATATTCGAGAAGTGGATGCTATTGTACATGTAATACGCTGTTTTGAAGATGATAACATTATCCACGTAGCGGGCAGCATAGATCCTATCTTTGACAAAGAGATCATTGATCATGAAATGAGGTGTAAAGATGTAGACACCCTCACTAAAAGAGTGGTCAAAGTAGAAAAATTAGCTAAAAATGGAGATCTATTACAACAACAAGAATATAGTTTACTCAAGTATTACTTGACCGAACTAGCAAAAGGTAAGCAAGCTCGACAAATTGAAATAGACCATGCGCAACAAGCTATAGTAGCCTCATGGCAACTGTTGACCGCTAAACCGGTTATTTACTTTGCTAACGTAGATGAGGCTACCCTATTGGGAAAAGCAAATCCCCACCTCATTGATCTACAAGAGGCTGCTTCAAAAGAACAGATCGATGTAATTGTGGGATGTGCAGCATTAGAAGCCCAGATGAATGACTTAACTAAGGATGAAAAACAATTTTTCTTAGCAGCATATGGTCTAGAAGCTGCTGGTTTAGAACAGCTGATTCGTTCTGCTTATGCCATTCTTACACTCATTACCTACTTTACCGTAGGCCCACAAGAAGTACGCGCATGGACCATAACAAAAGGAACCAAAGCGCCTCAAGCTGCCGGGGTTATCCATACAGATTTTCAACGGGGCTTTATTAAAGCAGAGGTTATTTCTTTTGAGGATTACCAATCCTTTAAAAGTGAAACGGGCTGCCGTGAAGCTGGAAAGGTACGTATAGAGGGTAAGGAGTATGTGGTCCAGGATGGGGATGTTATGCTTTTTCGTTTTAATGTATAACGATAGCAACATCAAGCTCCCGATAACTGTTCAAATAAATGGGCAAAACTAAGCAGCTTTTCTTCCTGGAAATGGTTGCCAATGATTTGCATGCCAATGGGTAACTGCTGGCTATCTACTCCATTAGGCACAGAAATAGCGGGTAAACCGGCTACAGATGCCAATACGGTATACAGATCACCCCAATACATCGCTAAAGGATTGGCTACAAAACTATCTCTTAGAAACGCAGTAGTGATCGTAGTAGGTAATATAATGAAGTCATATCTATTGAGAATATCTTCCATTGCTCGCTTAATCAGGGCACGTGCGTGTAAAGCTTTCACATAATGAGATTTAGATTGCGACACACTAAGCACAAAAGTGCCTACCATAATGCGTTTTTTTACCTCTCTAGAGAATCCTTCTGTGCGTGTTTTAAGGTATACCTCTTCTAACGTTGTAGCATTACTACTCCTATGACCATAACGCATGCCATCATAACAAGCTAAATTGGTACTCGCTTCTGCATTTACCAATGTATAATAAGTAGGAAGTGCATACTTTAGCCACTCAAAATGAATACCATCTACTTGATGGCCTGCTTTTCGAAAAGCAGCTAAAGCGGTCAATGTATTTTGTTTAATTTCTGGCTGTAGGGCATCATTGGTCAAGGCTTCCTCTAAATAAGCTATATTATAATGTGTTAATGGATTCAGCTCTTCAAGGTAATCAGGGACCTTTTTGGGAGCTACCGTGCTATCTAATCCATCCGGTCCAGCAATAACGGAAAGTACCCTGGCACAATCTTCTACGCTATGTGCTAAAATACCTGCTGTATCAAAAGAAGATGCATAAGATACCAATCCATGTCTAGAAATTCGGCCGTAAGTAGGTTTTAGTCCTACAAGACCACAAAAGGCAGCTGGTTGCCTCACCGAGCCTCCTGTGTCGGTACCCATAGAGACCTGACACATTTTTGCTTTTACAGCTGCTGCAGAGCCACCGGAAGAACCTCCAGCTACCCTAGTTTGATCTAACGGGTTACAGACCGGACCAAAAATGGAATTTTCGGAAGAAGAACCCATACCGAATTCATCACAATTTTGATGACCTATAATGGATGCATCAGCGGCTAAAAGCCGTTCGGTTACGGTAGCATTAAAAGGAGAAATATAATGGGTCAAAATTTTACTAGCGGCTTGTAAAGGATGACCTTTGTAAGCAATCATATCTTTTAAGCCTACCACCATACCTGCTAAACTCCCCCCTTTGGCTTCTTTTATTTTTTGATTTATTTCATCAGACTGTGCCAATACCTCTTCCTCATAAACACGTGCAAAAGCATTGAGACTTTGGTGTGCTCGGATCTGCTGCAAGCACTGTAGTACTACTTCTTTAACGGTAATTTTTTGATCCATTAATAAACTACACAGCGCACTATAGGTATAGTCATGGTCCAAATTAAATCTCATAATAAAAAATAGAAAAGCGTGAATGATTAATTTTTAAAGGGAATATCTACCCTTAACCCTTTATAATTACTGAGTTCTATATCTACCGTACCTATCATCAGATTCGCCCTGAGCTTAACAGGAATTTTATTAACATCTTCCGAAATAAATACTTCTACCGGTCTTTCTCCCTTAAAAATTCCATTTTCTACGTAGGGAATCATAGGAGCAAAAACCAAAGTGGAAACTTTACCCAACTTGGTATTGCTGATGGTTTTGCCTAAGTATACAATACTAACATCATTATAAATATGATTTTCATGCAAAACACTTAACACCAGCTTATCATTTGGTTTTAATTGGGTGGTATCTATATCACGCAATCGATAATAGCCACTTACCATATCCTTAATCGTGTCAGATATAACGGCATAAAATATTTTAGGCTCCATGCCGTGGATACTTTCAGTAACTTCTATTGTAGCTTTTTTTGTTTGATAATCAAAATCAACACATTCTTTTCTTTCGTAGTTTTTTTCCTGAATATGTGCAAAAAATCTGCGGGGTTGTAACGATTTTACATCCAAATAACTTTCCCAAACATTATTTACACTCATCCCCAAAAGATTCAGGGCTTGATTAGAGGTACCTTTTACTTGAAGTTTATAGCAGGGATTCTTGTTGATTTCATGTAGTTCTTCATCTACGCTCATAACAATAGTGCCAGCCTGTATAAAACTATAAGAAACTTGATACTCTAAATACTCTCCTTTATCAAAAGGAGGCTCCGGGATAGCTGTATGGTCCGCATAAACATTACTGGTAAATAAATAAAAAAATAAGTAGAAAATAGAAAAAAGTTTTTTACACATGATACAGAATAATATAAATAATGAAGTAACAAACCAAGCCATAAACCATAACTATAGCTTAGGATCAACCTATTAAAAGTACAATAAAAAAATTAAAATAGCCAATTAAGGCTTTGGGGAGAGGACAGCCTCACTATCTATCTTATGTTGTCCGACTAGGACTCGAACCTAGAGTCTTCTGGACCAAAACCAGACGTGTTGCCATTACACTATCGGACAATAAAAAACAGAAAGGAAGAAACATATTTAGCAAGACTCTCAAATTTATTCAATTTTTTTGAATAAAAAAAATAAGAGCGGGCAGGCTAACCTCACAAACTGTCTTCAAAAGGTACCGTTGGCATATGCCAACAAATACCTCTTTTGATTAATCCATAACAATGATTAAATTAATAGGTTATAATTTTTACACAAAAATTAAGAAACAAGCACTATGCATACCGAAAGTAATTTAACCACTAAAGATACAACAGTCCTACCTAAAATAAGAGTAGGAACCGATGATTTTAAAACATTATTGTTAAATAGCGATGTATTTGTAGACAAAAGTTTGATGATTAATGATATCCCTTATCATGGCAAGAGGGAGAACTAATATGCATTTTCATGAAATAAAAGCCAGCAATAGTAATATTTAAAAAATAATCGTAAATTAGCTTAAGCTTAGGTCAACTGCATGCTGTTTATTTTATCAAAAAATAAATAAGATTTACACTGATTTAAAGCCATATTAAAACAAACTTCTTTAATCATACCGGTATTATGGTATGAAAGAAAGTTGTTTTATAAGGTAGTATTGAATAAATAAACTTACGAAATCTGATTAAAATGCCTTGTGGTAGGAAAAGAAAAAAACAAAAGGTAGCTACACATAAACGTAAAAAGCGCCTTAGGTTGAATAGACATAAAAAGAAAAAATAGATACTACTTAAGTAAGAAGTCTAAGGATGCCTATCATACGCTACTGGTAAGATCTTTTACAGCAGTGCTGTATGGGATCTATTGATTCCTGTTTTAGGTTTCTGTAAAAACGTAAATAAATAAGCGAGTGGGTAATGAATTACTAATTAATAGTACGAAAAGTGATTGTAGGATAGCCTTACTTAAGGATGGAAATCTTTTTGAGTATCACGTAGAAAAAGATGATACAAAATTTACAGTAGGAGATATTT
>JAIETQ010000019.1 GCA_019744995.1 Amoebophilaceae bacterium | reverse complement strand
AGCACAAAAAAAATCATTGAGTATCAAGGTTTAATAAGTGCCTAAAATAGTTTAATTATATTTAGAGGGATGAATTTATTCATACCGACTAGAGTAATTTTTAAAATGAGGTTGCCAAAGACCGAAATTTTAAAACATGAAAAACTTAATAAATGAGTGCATAGCGAATTTATTATAGTTTTGTGCTAATATTATTTTATTGATAACTTGAGAAATTAAATTTAAATAAAGTTATTTAATATTATTAAATTTAATTTCAATAATTGTCTCCAACTCGCCGTTGTGGCAGGTTGTTCTTAAAATCCTGAATTAACTAAAAGCAGCATGACATAAGGGTAGTTGAGACAGTCTTACACAATTAATCACTTGAACTCGCCGATTATTTCTTTATAGCTTAAATTCAGACTCGGATGCAGAGTGAGAGTTATTAATTGAACCTTAAACACTGGAATAGTTTTCAATGAAGATGTGAAATGCAATGTAACAGATGAATTGATAGCTATGGAGCTAGGCATTTTTCCCGAAGTCCTTAGAAACGGGTTTTTGTGCCAGCAAAAAGGGGTTTGCTAAGTTGCGTGCGCAATCAGCACCCAAAAAGAAAAGATTGAAGATTGAAACAATAATAAGCAATAAAATCATCAAAATAACTTTTAGATACATTTATATGGATTTTTAAAATTATAGTATAAAATCACTGAAAAAAAACAAGACTTACTCACTTTTTAGAACATAAAACTATACTAAACTCGCTTTGCACTCGTTTATTAAGTTTTACAGTTTTTAATAATCTCACAGTGTTGTTCGATTCTTAAAAAACAACTCTAAAAACCAGCAAGATTATTATCATTAACTTAATCTGATTTTTGCAAATTTAACGCTTATTAAACATGATTAATAAAATAGCAGTTAAATTTGAAAGAGCATTGAGGAAAAACCACACAAACGATTATTTATAATTGGAGTGGTTTTTATAAATTTTGACTTTCGAAAGAAAGGTGAAATTTACTAGCATAAATGGAATTTATGCTGTCCGCTGCGAAGCAGAAAAGCCCCAGCTAGGCGAAAGAAGAAACCAGGGATAAAGGTCGCAGACCTCCCGTGTGTTTTGTATTGAGAGACGTTAAATCTTTGATTTAAGGCGAGTTTGTTTTGGCAAAAAGAGATTTATATAGTAAAAACCTCTCCAAAATTTGATTTAATGAAAAAGCATAAATTAATAAAATATAAATTTAACTAAAATAGTTAAAATGCTAAGTTAGATTATTAATGAAAATAGATAAATCAGATGGAGGTAAATTAAGTTAAAAATTGTCAAAACTAAAAATTGGTTCCACACGAAACCTTATTTTTTGTTACATTTTAAAAGTTCAAAAGGTTCACATTTAAACAACTCAGCTAATTTTTCTAATAAGTCAATACTAACATTTCTCTTTTTTCTTTCGATAAAAGCAATTGTATTTCTATGAACGTTTAAAATCTCAGCCAAACTTTCTTGGCTCAATTTTAGTTCACTTCGTTTTTGTTTAATATTTTGAGAGATTATCTCATTTAGTTTAGTTTTCATATCGTCATTGTATTGAATAATTAGCATATGTAAAAGATACTAAATGTATGGCATACTTAAAGTGTGCTTTGTGTGTTAAAATCATTGTTTTAAAAGCGTTGCAAATCAGATACAAAAAAATAAAATTTAATTTATTTCATTATTTTTTTAACTTTTTTCAATAAAAATTTGACAAATGTTTTAGTGTACGATAACATCGAACTATATAAAATAAAAAAACAACTCAAGGAGATAAAATGAACCATAAACTTAAAACAATATTAATCACACTCTCAACATTAGCGTTGGCTGCCTGTAATGGTGGTGGAGGTGGCAGCTCTGGAGGCAATACTCCAAGTCCAACACCTAGCCCAACTCCCACACCAGTTATTGCAGTTCAACCTTTGGAAATTACCCAAAATATTATTCCAAGCTTAAATAAAGTTGGTAGCCATCAAATTTGGTATATGATTGTTAAAAATCCTAATGATGCTGATATAAAATTACTCAGTAGAGGTAAATATTATTATCACTTTGATTATGATGCAAATACACCAATTAATCCGACTAAATATGCTATGAAATATGACAATGCAATTAGTGGTGTTGAATCAGATTGTTTGAATATCATTAATAAAACTAATACATTGGCAGCTGGAAAATCATGCGCTTATAAATTTGATGCTCAATGGGGCGGAAATATTGCCTCTGAAACTAATTTTAAATTTGCAATGGCTTATGATTTTTCTATTACTCGTGATGGTAGTAATCAATTTTATAGTGAATCAGCAATTTGTAATACAAGTAATATAGGAAAATGTTTACCAAATAACCAAAATTTACAATTTAATTTAATGAATTTATCTCATCAAGCAAACGATTTAAATGGTTATACGGCTATGACTAATAATCTTGGTGGCAATATTATTAGTATGGATGGATCAACCTACTGGGATAATAGCAATTGGTTAGAAGCTAAAGTTTATGCAATTAATTATAATAGTTCAACTAATACCTACAATAGAACTCTGAAAAACACTTACATTGGGCAAGATATGGTATTTGGTTTTGGTGGTGGTTTTTCTGCAGTTACTACAAATGGTGACAATTACTACGATATTTATGCTACTCAAACAGGTGTAATGACTAATATTGGTAATATAGCTGTTAACTGGGGTTGGACATATGGATTAAATGGCAATATCTACGGTGATGCTCCCATGAATTTAACAAGTGCTTATTTATTAAATCAAAATGGCATTAATTCAACAGTTACTCCATTAACTATAGTTGGTAGCGAAGCTACATATGGTGTTAATACTAATGGCAGCCTATGGACTTATAGTGATGTTTATCCAGGTAATATGTATTGCTATGATGCAACGAATAATTATGCTAAAACTACTATGAATTTAAATGGAATAGGATTTGATAGTATGATGTTTAGAAATGCGACACCTAACAATTATTATTTAAGTATGGCTAATAATACTGATTATTTTGATATTAATTTAAGTCTACCAATGAAAGTAAATTTAAATTATTTAATTGATATTAATAATTGTCAAGTAAATAAATCTCAATACTTGGTTAAAATTGTCAGCATTAATCAACAATTTGGGATAACATATGCAGATGACTATAATTTTTATATTGAAAGCGTTAATCAATTTAGTAACGGTTTGAATGGAGGTAATTAATACTTAAAGTAAATATTTGTTATAAAAAGAGTTGATTTTTAGGTCGACTCTTTTTATTTGTTAAATTTATTCACAAACTAACTTATATAATGGCGGGCTTATATTAATGAGTTCATTATGACAACTATAACCACCCTCATAAGAATTTAGAACTTTAGGATTAGCACAACTTCCATCACTCGGAGCAACACAATATTTACCTGTTCCAGTTGCTACACAAGCACCCATTGCACCACCAGTTACACTAAGAGTATATGAATTTGGTACATAAACCACGCTTTCATTTGAATTGTAATAATAAGGTGGCTGAGTGTATATAGATGGATATACTATTGATGATTGCACTTGATTCTGAGCATCTGTTTTTATATTGCTAGGTATTGTAGCTGTAGAACATGTTACCGTTTCAGGGTTTATTATTCTTGGCGTTGCAGGAGGATTACTCAAATCAATAGCCATATTATTAGTGTCATTTGTAAGTGTTATTTTTTTGATATAATAAGGCACAGATAAAATTTTACCAGATTTCCAAGCATCGCAAGAGTTCAAATTTTTACAACTACTTCCATGTCTCCATCGTGACTGTCTAACTAAAAACTTAGGATTTAGCGTAATTGGTAAAGTTATTCCGGCTTTGTATTCAAACTGTTTTGCAACGTGATTCATCCAGTAAGATGCCTGTGTTGTATTTTGAGAGATACAGGGAGCTGCATTTTGATTTCCGCCAGTGCATGAAGTTATATAATTAGTAAAATCATAACTACGAACACCAACTTTATCAATAATACCAGTTAAGCCGTTACTTAATTCAGTTGGTGCAATACTACTATCAGCGTATGGCATAAACATATCTTGTACAGTTGAAGGAACATTAGCGGGTAAGGGTAAAATATCACCAGACGTAGCAGTATCACAGTAAGGTGGATCATCAAACAGATTATTACTAATATGTTTTCTACAAATATCATTATTTGTTGTTGAGCCTCCACGACCTTCACCGCTTCCAGTATTTAAATTATAACTTGTATTATTACCATAATCACCAATCCACACACTTAAATCTGTATCGTAATATTCAACTTTATCAATATAAAACCCAGTTGGAGCAGTAAATCCCATTAATTTTTGTTCTTTGGTAAAAGCTATATCTGCATGAATAGCAGTTAATGGCAACCAACAAGCCTTATTGTCAACGGAGCCACCATTTGGACCAGCTGCGATAAAAGTAGTATTAGGGCATAATAAATTTTTCTGACAAATCATTAAATTTTGATTTAACGAATGTAATTTTTGCACTAATGTAGGATTATTATTACCAGCCATCTCATCTTTTTGTTTTGCCATTGCTCCAACCTCATTCATATTACACTCTGCACCATATTCAACAGTAGCTGTAGCTTGAATTGTATCTGCATTTAACCCGGCTAAATAAGATGTGTCTGAATTTAATTGACCACTTGTATTAACTTGATTAAAACCATTAATTACAACTGCTTTAATTTGTTTTAGTCCACCAGTTCCATTACTCATATTTATATTTTCTACACCAAGACTTAGTTGTTTATTTCTACATCCAAAAATATTAGCTTGATTTAATCCAGAACACTTAATGCTTGGGCTTGTTAATGAGGTGCAATTAAGAGCGTCTCCATTATAATTAGGATTATAGTCTTGCATCGTCGATAAAATGCTTGGGTTCATTTGACAATCAGGGTTTGATTGGAATATTAACCTATTTTTAGCAATTGCTGTGTTAGATGTTCCCACGCTACCGGTTGCATCCATATTCAAAGTATCAATTTTATTTTCTTGTCCTGCTGTGCTAATTTCGTTCATATTTTGTTTTATGATTTGTGAGTCGTTTAATTGTCCTGTTAGATTACTCAATATACTGGATGTATAAATAGAATAGGTTTGACTTGCTAAATATGCACCTTTACATTGATTAGTTGAACCATCTAAAAAATCATTGGGTTGATTATTAAAATATTTGCTAATTGCTGAATTATCTAATTTCCAAGTGTTATTTAATCCTTTAACACTATATTGATTATCTTGTCCTAATAATACTCCTGCTGTTCCTCCAAGGGTTTTTAATCCTGCCATTAATTTAGCTACTTCTTTACTCTCTGATTTAGATTGTCTTGCATCATCAGTCCTATAATAAACAAAACTTTGCAATTGATTGTTTTCAAAAAATATACTGGCACAAGGATATAACTGTTTGCCTGTTGATGGATTAACAATTTTAGGATTTCTGAAATATCCATAAGCCTGTAATTTCTCGGGTGAAATAGTTAATACTTTATTATTTGGATATGGAGGTGTATTAGTGTATTTAACTGCTGCGGATTGGTAAGTAGTTAAAAAATTACCAATTGCTTTATTAAAATCATTTAATTGTATTCCCTCATTAATCCTTTTTTGATCATTTACTGTCCTTGCATAGTAATTGTATGTAAGCGTTGATAAAGTCCCAACTATGGCTAAAGTTAATGCCATTTCAGTTAAACTAAATCCCTGCATTTTTTTATTCTTCATTTGTTAACTCCTAAAATATATATTTATCTTAATAACTTAATTATACTGAGTTTTAAATCTTTGTCAAAAAAACAGCAAAAAAAAGAATATTTTTTTAACTTTTTTGTTTAAAAATTTGACGAATAAATTAACTCGCGTTATCATGAATTAGATAGTTAAAAAATATTTAAAAGGAAAAAATAATGAAAGAATCAAGATTACATAAAAGAGCCGTTAATTGCATAAAAGGGTATGTTGCAGAAAATAAAGATATGTTGATTTTAAAGAAATATCGCGAAATTGCAGCTGATTTAAATATTACCGAAACAACTTTAAGGACATATTTAAAATGTTATGCAATTGATATGGAAAAAAGGAGACCAAAGGATGAAGATTAAAAAGCTTAATAAAAACCTAGGATTTAGCTTAGTTGAATTAACAGTTACACTTGCTGTTTTTGGTGTAATAGTATTAATAACTACTCAGATAATTGAGCAAGTTAATGTTAAAAAAATATTAACGTTCAAAAAGAGCACATCACAGCTTATGAAAATGCTGTAATTAAAAAAATAAATGCTAATTAT
>JAIETQ010000043.1 GCA_019744995.1 Amoebophilaceae bacterium | reverse complement strand
TCCTCCCAGAAAGCATCGGAAGATCCAAAAAGATTATGACAAAAGCACTTATAAGTGGCCTCAGTTAACTTTTCTGCTAAAATTATGGATAATTTAGCTTTTATATGGTCGCTCCAACAGCTCCTATCTATCTTACCCTCTATAGCTTGAATAGCAACCATCCAGCTGTCAACCAGTGATGGTATATCATCTATGGAGCCGTCTTTTAAGGTCAGCATGTGGCCATTGATCACTTCATCATCACAACACAGTACAGGTTCCAGAGGCTTCCTCAACCAGAGCCTTGTTTGAAGAGCAAGGGGAGGACCCAACTGCCCTACATTTACGTTTTTCATGCACATGATGCGATATCGTTTGACAACTAAACACAAAAAAACCGATACCCAGTGCGATACCTTGAGCGCTTAAACGCGAAAATTTTAAGTAGATCATATAGATTTATAAGTTGATAAAATTAAATAGAGTTGTCCATAAAAATCATTGATTTTAACCCAATAAAGCCTATAAAAAAGCCAATAAAGAGCTAGAAAGACCACAAAAAGAGGCCTTATGCTACGCATAATAAGAAAGTATTATATGTCTTTGGGTATCAAAACCCTAAAAGCGGGCTTATCATCTAAGTATAGAACTATACTTGTTAGGCTGTTAGAGACTATCTTCAAAGGTAATAAAAAAAGAGGAGAAATAACCTCACTCCAATCGCCCATAAGCCAGGCATAGATTATATCTAATTTTTTAGTTAAATTTAGGGAATCCTAATTTGATCTTATCAAATGGTAGAATAATAAGGCTAAAATGTGGTAACCACAATATGATATAATTCCCATTTTTAACTTCAACATTGATGAATCTCCCAGAAAGCTTACTTATTGCTGGTTCTTTTTTACTCTTTTTGAGTATTGTTATTACCAAACTTTCTAATAGATTTGGTATTCCATCATTGATTATTTTCCTGTTGATAGGCATGATTGCAGGTCATGAAAAGTTTGGAAATGTAGGCTTTCATAATCCTGTAGCAGCTCAGTTATTGGGAGCTATTACATTGTGTTTAATTCTTTTTACAGGTGGTATAGAAACCGAATATAAACACATCAAGCCTATCCTTTGGAGTGGTATTTTGTTGGCCACAGTGGGTATCCTTATTACTACCTTTAGTGTGGGGGTATTTTTATGGGGGTTTACCAAATTCTGTGGAAGCAGGTTGCAATTTACCTTACTAGAAGGGTTGTTGATTGGGTCTATTGTTTCTTCTACCGATGCAGCTGCCGTATTTAGTATTATTCGGTCAAAAAACATGCGGCTCAAAGCCAATTTAAGCCCCATGTTGGAGCTGGAGTCTGGCAGCAATGATACGATGGCCTGGTTTTTGATGATTTTATTTAAAACCATGTTGACTACTAAGCAGGCGGTAAGCCCTATGGCGGCCCTGTTTACCTTTGTTCAGGAGATGGCTGTAGGTGGCGCAGCGGGTTTCTTAGTGGGCAAGTTAATGTTGGCATTGTTAGAAAAATTAAGGCTTCCTAATCGATCCCTCTACCCTGGATTGATGTTGGCCGTGGTTATTTTTACCTATTCTTCCACCCGTTTTCTCCATGGGAATGCCTTTTTAGCGGTCTATCTTGCTGGATTAATTTTGGGCAATAAAGATTTTCCTTATAAAAAAAGCATCATACAATTTTGCGAAGGAGTTTCCTGGTTGATGCAAATTATCATGTTTATCATGCTGGGTCTGTTGGTTAATATAGACCACTTAACTGATATTACAGGCATCGGGATTTTGCTCTCTATTTTCTTAATGTTTGTAGCACGCCCAGTCAGTGTTTTTGCTGCCTTGTTTTTTTCTAAGACTTTGCAAGTAAATCATAAAATCTTTATCTCTTGGGTAGGGCTTAGAGGGGCTGTGCCCATTGTTTTTGCTACCTATCCCTTGTTGGATATAGCCACCATTGGCAAAGCAGCTGTCATCTATCATATTGTTTTTTTTGTGGTCATTACCTCTATTCTCTTTCAGGGAACTACCTTATCGCCCCTAGCTAAATGGTTGAAATTGGAAGAACCTATGCTAGATGAACATATACCCAATATTCAATTGTCAGAAGAAGTAGATAATGAATTGATAGAATTAATCGTTCCCGAAGATGCTCCTGTGGTGGGCAAAAGAATTGTACAGTTAAGTTTCCCTGAAAACGCATTAATTGTGCTTATCAAAAGAAAAGGGTTATTTATTATACCTAGAGGGGATACGGTTGTTGCGGCGCTTGATTTGCTTATGATTATGGCAGAAAAAAAGGAAACCGTTGGCATTATTAAAGAACAATTATCGATAGTGGATTAAAAGACACTAAAAGCAATATACAGTCAATATTCAATATTTTATGAGCAAGCCATATGATCTTATCGTAATCGGAAGTGGACCTGGGGGGTATGTTGCTGCTATTAGGGCAGCACAATTAGGTATGCAAGTCGCTGTAGTAGAAAAAGAGTCGCTGGGTGGAGTCTGTCTAAATTGGGGGTGCATTCCTACTAAAGCTTTACTAAAAAGTGCACAGGTATTCGACTCTATAAAACATGCTGAAAATTATGGTGTTCAGGTCAAAGCAGTAACAGCAGATTTTAATGCCATGGTTAAACGGAGTAGAACAATTGCCGATACCATGCGCAATGGCATTCACCATCTTTTTAAAAAAAACAAAATTACTGTTATAGAGGGCCATGGTAAAATATTGCCCAATACAACGGTTTCGGTAACCACCCCTGAGGGTACTACCACCTTATACCCTACCAGCCATATCATCCTAGCCACAGGTACTAGAGCCCGCCAATTACCGAATCTACCTATAGATGGCACACATGTTATAGGTTATAGAGAAACACTTGCGCTGACTAAACAACCGACCTCCATAGTTATTGTGGGTGCAGGAGCTATTGGATGTGAATTTGCTTATTTTTACCATACCATAGGTACAAGAGTTACCTTGGTAGAATATATGCCCCGTTTACTACCCCTTGAAGATGAGGATGTCTCTAAGCAGCTCTTAAAATCTTTTACCCAAGCAGGTATGGCTGTCTATACCGCTGCTGAGGTTACTGGCGTAACCCCAGATGGTAAAGGACAAGAGGTTACGGTAGCTATACGTACCCAAGCGGAAGCGCTACAGATAAAATGCGACCTTGTACTTTCTGCGGTTGGCATAGCCCCGAATGTAGAAAATCTTGGTTTGGAGGAAAATGGTATACTGATGGAATCAGGTAAAATCAGCGTAGATGACTACTATAAAACCAGTTGCCCTGGTGTATATGCTATTGGAGATCTCGTCAAGGGTCCTGCGCTGGCTCATGTAGCTTCTGCAGAAGGGATTATTTGTGTGGAAAAAATAGCTGGTTTATCGCCAGAACCCTTGGACTATGGCAATATTCCATCTTGTACCTATACACAACCAGAGGTAGCCTCTGTAGGTTATACAGAAAAAGCTGCCCTAGCGGCGGGGTATAAAATTAAAGTAGGTTTGTTTCCTTTTACGGCTTCTGGCAAAGCCCATGCAGCTGGTGCTACAGAAGGATTTGTAAAGGTTGTTTTTGATGCACAATATGGCGAGTGGCTCGGGGCACATATGGTGGGCAGTCAGGTTACGGAACTGATTTCAGAAGTAGTAGTGGCACGCAAATTAGAAACTACAGCCCATGAAATTCAACATAGTATCCACCCACATCCAACCTTTGCAGAAGCTATTGTAGAAGCAACGGCTGCAGCTTATGAAGAAGTGATCCACCTGTAGTTGAACACAGAGCTGTTTAATGCAGCATGGACTATAAATTATTGTTGGATAAGAATTTGTTTAGCAACTCAATTATCATGTATATTTGGTAGGATGCGGTTGCCTTTATAGAAAATTTAGTCGCATTCATCTAATTAATTGTATATTTTGGTTAATTTCTATGTTAGCTAAACCACTTAAACTAAATGTTATATAAATAACTGCAGATCCAGTATGGAAAAAACAGAATCATTACAAAGTAATTTAGAAGATGGTATCCTAACCATTACGCTCCAGTCAGAGTCAAAATCTTTCACTTTAACAGAGAAAAATTTAAATGAGCTGCGTAGCGCTATTCAGGAAGTGTATGATAATGATGCCATAGAAGGGGCCATTATTACAGGAGAGGGAGATGAAATTTTCGCGCTAGGGACCCATGTTTCTGAGTTACTTAAGTTAAACGAGTTAAATGCAAGAAAATTTGCTGAAAGTGGGCAAGAAGTATTGGCATTTATTGAAGACTGCCCTAAGCCTATCTTAGCGGCCATCAATGGCTATGCTTTTGGATCAGGTTTTGAGTTGGCATTGGCTTGTCATTTTCGATTTGCCTCTGAGAATGCTGTTTTAGCTTTTCCAGAAATTAAATATGGTATTATTCCTGGTTTTGGAGGTACACAACGCTTAACCCTTTTATTGGGCAAAACTAAAGCACTAGAATATTTGATGACGGGTAAACGTATTAATGCAGAAGATGCAGAAAGAATGGGCTTGGTAAGTGGGGTGGTAAGTTATAAAGAAGAAATGTTAAAAAAAGCCAAAAAATGGCTTACTGTCATCAGTAATAATGATGACTTGGCGTTGGGCATGCTGGTAAATTGTGTCAACGCAGCAGAAAATCCTGATGAAAATGGTTTTCAATCTGAGGCCAATGGATTTGCCAACTGTTTTAAAGTTCCTGAACTTAAGAAAAAGCTCATGGAATTATCTGATAACAAATACCTTTTTAACAGAATATAGTATACCCATAAAATCTTATGACACTAAAATCAGATCAAATCATACCTGTATGCAGTGAGCAAGAGGCTATTCGCATACAGAAAAAAGAAACGCTAGAGGCCATGGGTATTACCCCCTACCCTGCGTTTGTTAGCCCCATTACAGTGCAAGCTTCTACCATTCTTACCCAATATACAGCAGAAAATAAGGAGACCTATAGCGATGTCACGCTGGCTGGACGTATTATGGGGCGTAGGATTATGGGAGCAGCTTCTTTTGTGGAGCTACAAGATGCAACAGGCAAGATTCAACTTTACATACAAAGAGACAGTATTTGTAGTGGAGAGGATAAAAGCTTGTATAACCTTTTGTTTAAAAAACTATTAGATATAGGTGATATCATTGAAGTAAAAGGATTTGTATTTACTACACAAGTAGGTACCATAGCCGTTCATGTCAACCAGCTTAGATTACTTACCAAAGCATTGACTCCGCTTCCTATCGTAAAAGAATCGGTTACAGCAGAAGGTACACAGCTCCATGATGCTTTTACAGATCCAGAGCAAAGGTATCGCCAACGTTATGTTGATTTAATTGTCAATCCGGAAGTGCGTAGACTCTTTGAGCAAAGAGCTAAGCTGATCCAGACCATAAGAACTTCTTTAAATGCGCAAGGCTATTTAGAAGTAGAAACCCCTATTTTGCAACCCATCTATGGAGGCGCATCGGCACGTCCTTTTGTTACCCATCACAATACATTAGATATGCCTTTATACCTGCGTATTGCCAATGAGCTTTATTTAAAACGCTTAATTGTGGGTGGGTATGATGGGGTTTATGAGTTTGCCAAAGATTTTAGAAATGAAGGGATGTCTCGTTTCCATAATCCAGAGTTCACGATGTTAGAGTTTTACGTAGCCTACAAAGATTATTTTTGGGCGATGGACTACGTAGAGGAGCTCATTGAATCTGTTGCACTTGCCTTACATGGCCAGACCTCTATTCAAGTAGGAGAGCATCAGATCAATTTCCAAAGGCCTTGGAAGCGTTATACCCTATTTGAAGCTATTGAACATTTTACTGGATATACTGTGGGCCATATGGAAGAAGATGAGCTGCGTCAAATAGCGAAAAAGCTAGAGATTCCCTTAGAAGATAATATGGCAAAAGGTAAAATTATAGACGAAATTTTTGGCAAAAAATGTGAGCCTTATTTGTTGGATCCTACCTTTATTACAGACCATCCCGCTGAAATGTGTGCATTAGCCAAACGCCATAGAAACAATCCCTTATTAACCGAGCGTTTCGAAGTTATATGTAATGGCAAAGAGATTTGTAATGCCTATTCTGAGCTTAATGATCCTATAGACCAACAAAAAAGGATGGAAGAACAATCGGTATTAAGAGAACGTGGAGATGAAGAAGCCATGACCATCGACCATGATTATCTACAAGCTTTGCGTTATGGTATGCCTCCAACTGCAGGGGTAGGTATAGGTATAGATCGCTTGACCATGATTATGACTAATTCAAACTCTATCCAAGATGTGCTGTTTTTTCCACAAATGCGCAGGCAACATACATAAATTACGATGATTGAATTACAACGCATTCGGTTAGATAAAGCAGCGGTAATTGCCTCCTTGGATAGAAGAGGATGGCCTAATGCGGAAGAAAAAGTTGACGCTATAGCTGCTTTAGATGTAGCCAAACGGAGCTATCAAGTTCAGTTAGAAACTCTTTCTGCTGCCTTAA
>JAIETQ010000069.1 GCA_019744995.1 Amoebophilaceae bacterium | reverse complement strand
ATAGCGTAGTTCCTTTTGCTTTAGCAATAATCGCTTCTGCTAAATTTTTGGGTACTGGCTGATAATGCGAGAAGGTTAGCGAAGCAGAAGCTCGACCAGAAGTAATGGTCCTTAAGTCTGTAACATAACCAAATAATTCTGCTAGGGGGACATCAGATTTTAAGATCTGTATGCCGGCTTTATTGTTTATACCTTTCATAATCCCCCTTCTTCTATTGAGGTCGCCTGATACGGGACCTGTAAATTCATCTGGTGTCATTACTTCTACCGACATAATAGGCTCTAAAATTACAGGAGATGCTTTTTTGGCAGCGGCTCTAAAACCAGCTTTAGCAGCCAATTCAAATGATAAGGAGTCAGAGTCAACCTCATGATAGGAACCATGAAAAATTTTCACGCGCATAGATTCTACTGGATAATTCGCCAACGGACCATTCACCATAGCAGCCGCAAATCCTTTTTGAATGGCTGGAACAAACTCTCTAGGAATAACTCCACCAACAATTTTATTCACAAATTCTAGTCCTGGCTGATCTGGAACCCCTTCAACTTTTTCTTTAGGTCCTATTTCAAAAACAATATCTGCAAACTTACCTCTACCACCTGATTGTTTTTTATAAACTTCTTTATGTTCAATGGTGGCTGTAAGGGCTTCTTTATAGGCTACTTGCGGGGCACCTTGGTTTAACTCTAGTTTAAACTCTCTTCTCAAACGATCGATGATGATTTCTAGATGCAATTCTCCCATCCCTTTTAAAATGGTCTGCCCGGTTTCACTATCGGATTCCATACGTAATGTAGGATCTTCCTCCATTAATTTTGCAATAGACATGGTAAGCTTGTCTTGATCTGCTTGCTTTTTGGGCTCAATAGAATAACCAATGACCGGTTCTGGGAAGATAATTTCTTCGAGTATGGCTCTGTGTTTTTCCGCTGTTAAGGTATCTCCCGTTTTGATTTCCTTAAAGCCTACTACCGCACAGATATCCCCAGCTTGTATGCTATCAATAGGATTCTGTTTGTTGGCATGCATTTGCATGAGGCGGGCAATGCGTTCTTTTTTTCCGGTTCTGTTGTTGTAGACATAAGAGCCAGCATCCAATGTTCCTCCATATACACGCAAAAAGGCTAATCTGCCTACAAAAGGATCGGTAGCAATTTTAAAAGCTAATGCCGTAAAGGGTTCACTATTTTCAGCCTTAATGGTTTTTTTTTCTTCTGTATCAGGATGGGTGTAGGTTACGGGAGGCAAATCTAATGGCGAAGGTAGATAAGCACAGGCAGCATCTAGCAACGCTTGAACGCCTTTATTTTTAAAAGCGGAACCACAAAGCACCGGTGAAAAAGAAAGATCAACAACGGCCTTCCGAACAGCGGCTCTGATTTCAGCTGGTGTAATAGAGTCTGGGTTATCAAAAAACTTCTCCATTAATTGCTCATCATAACTGGCTACGTGCTCAATAAGCTCTTTTCTCCAGTGGGCTACGGTTTCTACTAAATCCTCCGGAATGCTCACCACTTGATAACTCATGCCTTGATCGCTTTCATTCCAAATGATGGCTTCATTGGTAATTAAATCTACTACCCCTTTAAAGGTTTCTTCGCGTCCAATAGGAATTTGTAACGGAACGGGATTAGCTTTTAATTTCTCTTTGATCTCATTAAGGGTATTAAAAAAATCAGCCCCTGCCCTATCCATTTTATTGACAAAGCAAATTCGAGGCACTTTATATTTATCGGCTTGCCTCCAGACAGTTTCAGACTGAGGTTCTACGCCAGATACCGCGCAAAATAGGGCAATAGCCCCATCTAAAACGCGCAAAGAACGTTCTACCTCTACGGTAAAGTCTACGTGACCGGGGGTGTCAATGATATTTATCTTATAAACTTGTGAAGTGTCTGTAGCCTTGCCCTGTAGGGTTGGATATTTCCAAAAGGTGGTAGTAGCTGCAGAAGTAATGGTAATGCCCCTTTCTTGTTCTTGGACCATCCAATCCATAACCGCCCCTCCATCGTGGACTTCTCCAATTTTATGGGTTAACCCGGTATAGTATAAAATACGTTCTGTAGTGGTGGTTTTTCCTGCATCAATATGGGCCATGATGCCAATGTTCCTTAATAATTCTAATTCGTTTGCCATTTATCTCAAATTAAAATGGGAAAAGGCTTTATTGGAACTAGCCATTTTATGCATGTCTACCTTACGCTTAAAAGCTAACCCCTCTTCATTAGAAGCCGCAATAATTTCATTGGTTAACTTTTCTTCCATACTTTTTTCTCCACGAGCCCGTGCAATAGAAATCAACCATTTGATGCCTAGAAAAGTTTTCCTGTCTGGTCTGATTTCAATAGGAACCTGCAAGGTTGCTCCTCCTACACGACGACGTTTAACTTCTAAAGAAGGGGTTACATTATGGAGTGCCTTGCGCCAAACTTCGAGCCCGTCTTCTTTGGTTTTTTCAGCGATTAGGTCTATCGTACCATAAAAAATAGTAAAAGCTAAACTCTTTTTACCATCATGCATTAATAAATTAACAAACTTAGTTATAAGAGGATCTCCATACTTATAATCAGGTTTTAATACTCTTTTTGTCGCTTGCTTTCTTCTCATATTATCTTTTCACTGAAATGAACTGGGTATACTTATTTCTTTTTACTTTTTTTTGCGCCATAGAGAGACCTTCCTTGCTTCCTTCCATTTACTCCTGAAGTGTCTAGTACGCCACGAATAACCCGATAGCGAATACCTGATAAGTCTTTTACGCCTCCTCCTTTAACCAAAACGATGGAGTGCTCTTGTAGGTTATGGCCTTCTCCAGGAATATATACATTTACCTCTTTTCCAGTGGTTAAGCGTACTCTAGCCACTTTTTTCATAGAAGAGTTAGGCTTTCTTGGCTTCATGGTAGATACTTTCGTACATACCCCCCTCCGTTGTGGGCAAGATTTAAGCGCGGGAGACTTGGATGAAGATTTTTTGCTTTTCCTCCCTTTTTTTACAAGTTGTTGTATGGTTAACATGTACTGGCAATTTTGATTTTTATAAATCTTATTTCATTTAAAACAAGCGTCAACTTTCTTGCACTAGTCCCTATGGTTAAGGTCTAGTGAAGACTGACTTTAAAGATAAGCATAAATATTAATTCATTCAAATCCAACACTGATTTTTTGCTTGTTATAAGTTGCTTACAGGAAAGAGGTGGGTGGTTGCCTATTGAGTAGTTGCATATGTTAATTATTTTATGTGTTTCATATAAAGTTGTGTTTATAACAAGTTGCGTACTTAAACTCAATGCCATGCTATTTAAAACCTTATCTTTTAAGACAGCCGGTTGGTTGTTTCGTCTATGTTGTACGCTTCTAATAAGCCAGCCTCTACTTTTTGCAAAAAACGCAAAAACAGTTTTTCAGCCCACCATAGTTAAGCGTGCACAACAAGCCATGGTCACCATTGAGGTATCCACGCTGCTTTCTGCTTATGGCTTGCCTATATCAGGTAAAGTAAATGGCGTGGTAGTTAATAAAGCTAAAGGATACATCCTGGTTACTTGTTCTTTGGTGGGCAGAGCTACCGTTGGAACCTATCAAGTTACTTTTTACAATGGAGAGCAAACAGAGGCTAAACTGTTATACTATGACCCTTGGTTGGATTATGCTTTTCTAAAAGTCCCCCCAACAACCATTCCCAAAGAAGTAGTTGCGGCCACATTGAGTAGGCAATCGCCTACCGTAGACCAGCCTATTTTTACCTTTAGCCAAGGCAAAAGCCATACCCATACGGTGCATACCGGCAGGGTATCTCATGTGGATAACATAGATTGTTTCCCCATATCCGGTATACTTATTAACAAATACAAGAGAAAGTAACAAATGGCTCATCCTCCTATTCAAATATATAGTTTTTTGCTATCTTTAGCATGAATGCTATCTTTAGCATGAATCAGTGTCAAAAGCAATCTTATTGAATCCACTAAACATACCCATCTTATGAAATACTTTAATAGAAACAAATCAATGGTAAATAAGTCTACTATAGCTACAAAATTATTCGTGGGTATAGCACTTGCTGGTTGTAATCATAGGGGAATACATCAAGCCAAAGAGAATTTACTACCCCCTCAGGGCGCAGTAAAAAAAGGGATAGTAGAAGCTTTTCAAAAAGAAAACCAAGTGTTAGATGAACTATATCTCAAGATATATCATACTAAAAGCAATTATTACTATCAAAGCAATAATTTAGAAGCTTTCACTGCTTTTAAAGAAGCTGCTACATTGCGTGGGGTTCATTTTCATCATGCCTTAAAGCAGTGTAGTATAAACACAGGCCACCTATTATCATCCTGCCATTTGTATGATGCAATCAACAATAACCAGTTTGATTTAGTAGCTCAAGTAATATATGCTGGAGTGGTTGATACCAGTTTGCAATTGCATGGGGCTGATGCTAGGAAAGAACTAGATTATTTGGTGCGTTATAAACGTGAAGCTGCAGAAGTAGTTTGGGAAGCGTTATTTATCACAGATCAGGTTAAAGAGATAGATAATGCATGCATAAATAGCCAAGTTAATGCTTTAACATCATATAAGGACTATGCACATTTTAGGAGTTTATTAAAAGATGTACCACTTCCTATACGCTCCACAGGTCTATATAATGAAGTAGATGGAAAAATACAGGGGTTGATAAAAAATCTTATCGCTACAGCCAGTACGGATAAGGAAAAGATAAGCCTGTGTAATAGTATGTATGCCGAAGATCTAGTACTGTTTAGATTTGAATTTGAACTGGAGGGTGAAGAAGATTCCATACCTACAAACGTATTGCATCCTCGTGTATATCAAAGACTTAGTGAGGGGGGGTATGCCATTGCAAGGAATGCAAAAGACTTAGACCGGATAAAGCGCTATTTAAGAAGCAACTGTCCTGAGCTTTTTAATCAGTACCAACCTAATATACCAGCATTTCATGATGCAGCCTCCCAGGAAGATATGATTCTTAATCAGCAATATATGGATTTGTATTATGCCCCAACTACTGAAAAGACATATACAAGACTACTCAGTTTTTATGACTATGTAGTTTCTAAACAGTTAGATTTTAGAGAGGTATTAAAAAAATGTATGGCAAATACCGGTCTCAAGCTTCAAACGTACCATTTATCGCATAGCTTATACCGTGGCTATCAGCATTTAGTAATCGATGCACTATATGCTGGTGTAGTAGATATCAAAAGTACGCAAGAATGGTATATAGGACCTAAGAAGATGACGTTGCGTTCTTTCGCTAAAAAATATAAGTCCGTAAAGGTTATAGCAGCTTTGGATGCGATAGAAAGTTGATAGGGCTCCCCTAAAGCGACAGATAGGGTTTCATTTTTCGCCCCCAATCTGAATCATAACCCGGTAACTTTTCTATATCCATGATGGTAACAAACTTAGCTTTCCTTCTATAGGCTATAATAGCTTTTGCCATTATAGCGGTCATATAAATATGTGAAACTAGTTCCTTGAAGGTGGCATGGTTTAAAGAAATTTGTTTAGGAAGATAGTTTGCAGGAATAAAGGTCTGCTGCTTCAACCTGAATCGCAAAGGATTAGAAAGGCCGTAGACTGCATCATACTGATCTACAGTAACAAAACCACCCAATTTGTTCCTATAAGAGATGATGCGCTTAGCTATTGGAGGAGATATACACAATAGCTCTTCCAATTGTTCAGCAGAAGCGGTATTAATAGCTACAGGGGTAAACTTATTGGCATGTGCTTCTAATAGAGCTAAATTTTTTGCTAATAATGCACTATCAGCTACATGACTCAAAGGATTAGCAGATAAGCTATAATAGAGCTTAAAGGTTTGAGGAGCCATAATAAAAACCAAAATAAGGATAATTATGGCTAAAAGTCCATTACATTCTGTGTTAGAAAAATAAAAACAACGTTTGATTTTATGCCTAAGCTTATGCCACATCATTATATACCTATATCACTACCTGCCATGACAGGCTGCATAATTTTCCCATTTTTCTATAAGTTTAAGAAAATTTTCTGGCAAAGGCGCTGTAAACGAAAGATGTTGTTGCGTGGTGGGGTGGATAAAAGCTAGTGAAGCGGCATGTAAAGCTTGATGGGGCATAAGTTTAAAACAATTCCGAACAAAAGCCTTATAAGAAGCATACCGTTGCCCTCCTCCAACTACATTTCCCCCATAGACCGTATCGCCAAAAACAGGATGGCCCATCTGTTGCATATGTATACGAACCTGATGGGTACGTCCTGTTTCAAGCTTACAAGCTACTAAGGTAACATAGTTAAACCGCTTAATGACTTCATAATGGGTAATCGCTTTTTTCCCTGCTTGGCTATCTGCATCAACAGCCATATGCTTTTGATGATACATCCGTTTAGATACATTGAAGTCAATGGTACCCTGTTGCTGTTTAAGATTGCCCCAAACCAATGTATAATAGCTCCTTTCTACAGTATGGGCATAAAACTGATGGGCCAAAGATGCCATACTCTCCATAGTCTTGGCAACCAGCAAAAGCCCCGAGGTGTCTTTATCTAGGCGATGGACCAACCCTGGCCTAGTCACCCGATTATCTTTTATATGTAAATTTTTATAATGGTAGGCTAGTGCATTGGC
>JAIETQ010000087.1 GCA_019744995.1 Amoebophilaceae bacterium | reverse complement strand
GTTTTTCTTTTTCATATCTTTAGGCGTTATTTTTTATTTAAATATACAACCTGAAAAATATTTACACAGTTAAATGGAAAGACCCAAACGTCGGTGGCTTCGCTGGCTTCTTGTAATGCTTTGCATTCTTGTTTAAAAGCCTTTTGTAATGCCTTAATTTCTGCTTCCTCTTTACTGTCTAAAACAACTCCTGAATCCTCCAATTCTTGACCTAATTTGCCTAATGCCCGCATTGCATCTTTTAAACTTTTCTCTTCCTTTACAAGTTTACTATTGTCTTTCGTTCCTATTGCACTCAGTGCGCTTCTGTAAGATTTCATTTTACCTATAACACGCTTCGCTTCTTGCTTAAATTGAGCCTTTTTCGAAATAGTACTATTCCCACCACATGATGTGGTAACTAATAAAAATGACATATAACACAACAAGGCTGATACTATTTTTTTCATAATGATTTTGATTTTTGTTATAAATTAATTTTTTTTTAAAAACAACGCAATACACATAAAATAATTTATTTATGCAAGTGAATAACAAAAAACATATAAAGGCAAAAAACGTTATCATAGGTTCATTTAAAATATAGCAAGCAACATAGATTTACTACATTTTTTTTATATTTACGTAGAAGTTAATAGGGTAAAGACGCTATGGACTAGATTGGCCCTTTTAAATTTTTTATTTGGATTTTAAAGCTAAAAATAAGTTATGTACACAAACGATACACCTAGACATACAGCAACAGGTAACAAAAAAGCATACATTCTTTCTACGGCTATCCTACTAGCTGCAGCTCTATCCTTTTTACATAAAGAACAGCTATCCAAAGAAACTCCATCTACAGGAAAGGTCCATTTAGTCAGTGGCTCTACCAAACCCCTTGTTGAAACACCTACCAGCAGTGATCCAGTACATCCGCTTACGGATTTCAAACCACCCCTCAAAGAACAGGCGGTGGCTCCTGAAGATCAACCACGTCGTGCACCCAACCTACCTGACTTTACCTATGCAGCTAGAATAGCCACTCCAGCCGTAGTACACATAAAGTCCATTCAAAATGCTAAAATCGTTCAACAATCATTCAACCATCCCTTAGACCAACTTTTTAAGGAATTTTTTGGAGAAGGATTTCGCGTAAAACCCCGAGAGTATAAAAAACCTGCCCGAGAAGGTTCCGGCTCTGGTGTCCTATATACCCATAATGGATATATTATCACCAATAACCATGTTATTGAAGGAGCCGACTCCATAACTGTAACCTTAAATGACAATAGATGCTATGAAGCCAAGATCGTAGGCACAGACCCAGCCATCGATCTAGCGGTTTTAAAGATTGAAGAAACCAAATTACCTTATTTAAAACTAGGAAATTCTGATACCCTAGAAATAGGAGAATGGGTTTTAGCCGTTGGTAACCCATTTAATTTAACCTCTACCGTAACCAAAGGGATTGTAAGTGCAAAATCCAGGTCGTTAAATGGACCTGAAGAGGGTAAGGTAAGTATTCAATCTTTTATACAAACCGATGCGGCTATTAATCCAGGTAACAGTGGTGGTGCATTGGTAAACTTATATGGCGAGCTTATAGGCATTAATACCGCTATCTATACCTCCCAGACGCCTACTTTTGTAGGGTATAGTTTTGCCATACCTTCTTCTTTAGTCAAAAAGGCTGTCAGTGATATCATTCAATATGGTTCCGTTCAACGGGTCTTATTAGGCATAACCATTTCTAATATCAATGCTGAGTTAGCTAAAAAACTCAATTTAAAGAAGGTAAGTGGGGTCTATATTCACACGGTTGATCCAAAAAGTCCTTGCATAAAATTATTACAAAAGGAGGATGTAATCATAGCTATTAATGATCACGCTATTAATGATCACGCTATTAATAATATGGCAGACTTACAAGAAGTTATAGGCTGTTGTAACCCTGGTGATAAAATTGCTATTACACTTTACCGACAAGGTAAAGAGAAAGTAATAGAAGTAGTATTACCTAAACAACCTGATGCGGTATCGATTATAGAAAAACAAGGCGCCATACAAGTAGAGGGAGCTGTTTTTGAAAACATAGATGCGAAAACCAAAGAAAAACTGAAACGTACCGAGGGGGTATGGATTAAAGAGGTAGCCAAAGGAAAATTCCAAGCGGCTGGATTAAAAAAAGGAGAAATTTTAGTTTCCTTTGATAAACAACCTATCTACAATACATCTGCATTGGCTAAAATGATTCGAGATATAAAAGGACCTGCGCTACTAGGTGTTGTAGGAACAACAGGTGGGCCCATACGTTATTTAGCAGTTGACTTTAGTTAACTGTTCCTAACATCTTATTTCATCTCTATGTATGATTATCCGTTCTATAGCCCCCCAAAAGTGAGGTATTGGTCTATTGTTTTACTTTTTCTCAATGGCCACTGTACCCCTCCGAGTGCAACCACAAGCCCTATACCTGTAGAAACACCTACTAACTATACAAAACCCAACCTGCAAAATCTGCCGGACTTTACCTATGCAGCTAAAGTAGCTATCCCAGCCGTAGTAGAGGTAAAGGCGCACAAAAAGGCTGCCATGGTTCAACGCTCATCAGACCATCCTTTAGAAGAACTAGAAAAACAGCTTAAAAAGTTGTTTGGAGAAGAGGTCCACATAGAGCCCAAAATATATGAAAAACCAGCCGAAGAACATGGCGGCTCTGGGGTTATCTATACCGATAATGGATATATTGTTACCAATTACCATGTTATTGAAGGAGCTGACTCCATAAGTGTAATATTAAATGAACATAGCTTCTACGAAGCCCGGGTCATTGTTACAGACCCCGCCACCGATCTAGCGGTTTTAAAGATTGAAGCCAACCACTTACCTTATTTAACACTAGGAAATTCTGATGCCCTAGAAATAGGAGAATGGGTTTTAGCCGTTGGCAACCCATTTAATTTAATCTCTACGGTAACCAAGGGGATTGTAAGTGGGAAAGCTAGAACGCTACATAAGGATAAAAAAGATTGTTTAACTATTCAATCGTTTATACAAACCGATGCAGTGCTCAATATAGGTAATAGTGGAGGGGCATTAGTCAACTTACGTGGAGAACTTATAGGCATTAACACCGCTATTTTATCTCTAAAAGAAAAGACACCTAGTTTTATGGGATATAGTTTTGCCATACCAGTTACTTTGGTCAAGAAAGTAATCAGTGATACCATGCAATAGTATTACACAAACAGGAGACTTAACCCCTTACAAATCTATTTGCATAATGTTAACTTTATGTCCTTTGTATAGATCCTCACCTATATTGTCCCAACCTAGTGCATGGTAGTAACCCATCACTGCTACATCTAATACAAAAAGATAGAGTTGATGAAAGCCTAGCGCTTTTGCCTTTGCTTTAACAGCAGTTATGAGCAATTTACCCCCCCCTTTGTTCTGATAGGACTTAACCACGCAAAGATCACAAAGCCATGGGGTTAAGTCTGTTCGTATCCCATCATTATCTTCTAAAGAACACATCCCAATAGGGAGGCCATTATCTAATGCAATATAGGCAAGTGGAATTTCCTCATTGAGCCAACTATGGCACCAAGCGGTTACCTCCTGGATAGAAGTAGTTGGATCCCATTGATTTCCAAGCAACTCTTACCAGATTTTTGCTAATTCAGGGATAGCTGAGGGATGCTCTTTTAGCAACGCTATGGTAAAATTGGATGTGGTAGTCATAATGGTATATGATGGTTTTTTTATGAGATGTGCTGAATAGCTAATAGCCTAATAATTTAATATATTTTGTATATTGATATAACTTTGCGCTTGCAAAAATTATGCATTATGTGATTAGAAACAACGTTTCATAAAACAAACTATTTATGTAAATAATTAAAAAAAATGCCTCAAAAAAAGTATGGGGCCTGACCGGCGAGGTCGTTTACAGCAATACTAACAATAAATGTACGCATACGGTAATCATAAACTAATATTTTATCAATCGTTTACTTACTACCTAACATTATGGTTACTCCTCAATATACAGAAGCACAGATACGTTCTTTAACCTGGCAGGAACATCTTCGGTTACGTCCTGGCATGTATATTGGCAAATTAGGTGATGGCAGTGGCTCCGATGATGGCATATACATACTCATTAAAGAGGTTATTGACAATAGCGTAGATGAGTTTGTTATGGGGCATGGCAAACAAATTAAAATCGCTATAACCGATAATGAAGTATCCATTCGAGATTTTGGAAGAGGTATTCCCTTAGGGAAAGTATTAGATTGTGTAGCCAAAATCAATACAGGCGGTAAATATGACAGTCAAGCCTTTCAAAAATCTGTGGGATTAAATGGCGTAGGTATCAAAGCAGTTAGTGCACTTTCTGAATACTTTAAGATCGCATCTTTTCGTGATGGTTCAACCAAATCGGCTATCTTTTCTGCAGGGCTATTGCAATCCGAAACCCCTATTACCCCTACCACAGAACCCAATGGAACACATGTTGTATTTAAACCAGACCCTACGATTTTTAAAAATTTTTCTTTTGTTCCTCAATTTATAGAAACGCAAATTGCCAATTATACTTTTTTAAATACTGGGCTCACCTTTATACTCAATGGTAAGAAATACTACTCTCGCAACGGACTCTTAGATTTGTTACAAGCCAGAACCAATAGTGAAACCCTGGCCTACCCGATTATACACTTAAAAAAGCAAGACATTGAACTCTGTATCACCCATCACCAACAGCTCTCTAGCGAAGTCTACTATTCTTTTGTCAATGGTCAATTTACCACCCAAGGGGGCGTACACTTACAGGCCCTCAAAGAGGCTATAGTAAAAACCATACGTGAGTTCTACAAAAAAGATTTTGAAACCACTGACATACGTGGAGGGGTCATCATGGCATTAGCCATTAAGGTACAAGAGCCTATTTTCGAATCTCAGACCAAAACTAAACTGGGTTCACAACAAATGAGGCCCGAAGGACCTAGTGTACGTAGTTTTATCATGGATTTTGTCCAACACGAGCTCAATAATTTTTTGCATAAACATCCAACCCTAGCAGAAAGCCTACATAAACGCATACTTCAATCGGAACAAGAAAGAAAAGAGTTGATGGGGATAAAAAAAATGCTGCAGGATAAAACAAAAAAAGTTAGTCTACATAATAAAAAACTCAAAGATTGTCGCATTCACTATAATTCTAACCATGCAGATAAAGATCAAAGCACTATTTTTATTACAGAAGGTAACTCGGCAAGCGGCTCCATTACACAATCGCGCAATGTGGACACACAAGCTGTATTTTCATTACGTGGCAAACCATTAAATTGTTTTGGACAACCCAAAAAATTAGTTTATGAGAATGAAGAACTCTACTTACTACAACATGCGCTAAATATTTCGCAAGGTAGTCAAGGGTTACGTTACAATAAAATCATCATTGCCACAGACGCTGATGTAGATGGCATGCATATCAGGTTACTGCTATTAACCTATTTTCTACAGTTTTTTCCAGAATTGGCCTATAATGGTCATTTATATATATTAGAAACGCCTCTTTTTAGGGTACGCAATAAAAAAGAAACCCATTACTGTTATCATGAAAAAGAAAAAATCAAGGCTATAAAACGAGTGGGGCCGCAAGCAGAAATTACCAGATTCAAGGGACTTGGAGAAATCTCTCCCAAAGAGTTTGGAAATTTTATAGGTGCACATATTAGATTACAGCCTGTAACTTTGACGCAAGATACAAATTTTCAAGATTTTTTAGCCTTTTATATGGGTAAAAATAGCTCAGAACGACAAAAGTTTATCATCCATAACCTTAAAATAGAAGAAGAAGCAAGGCTGTAATCATATATATTCATTCTTTAATCAACTACCTTTTACCCCCATCCTTTTTGTTTACCACGCTGCAATGCGATATACATCTCCTTTGTTTGTGCATCAAGCAGGCCATAGGTAGAAAAAGTTGCTTCCACAGATGCTACACAACTCTTATTAAATCGAGGGAATAAATAACTAAGAAAATAATGAATAAGAAATAGTGTTTCATTTTTATGGGGTGTACCAAAAGACGATAGACTATCATTAAACGCATTAAATTCGCTCCCATTACCTATGGCTGTATGATTATTTCCAGTCACATCAAAAGAGATACGATGTAATCTCTGCATTTCCTCGACAATATCTTCCGTAGCATCATGCCTAGCGTCATGCACAACCTTGCAGCAACTGAGTGCATCCTCTACGAGGTCTATAAGTGGCTGATGCCCCAATAATTTAGCGAGCATAAGCGGAGTCTTTGCAGCATCATTTCGTAGATTTACATTTGCACCAACTGCTATAAGCGCTTCTACCACGCTAGTGTTGCTATCGCGATCAGTAGAACGTAACATAGCCTCCAAGAGAGGGGTATTCCCTGAGTTGTTTTCAGCATTTGGATCGCCACCTTTAGCTAAAAGCATTTGTACCATACGAAGAGAATCGGTCCTTACCGCCAAATGAAGCGCTGTGTCTCTTTCAATACCTTTTAGGTTTGGATCGGCACCTAAGTCTAAAAACCGCTTTACATTTTCTAGCGCTATATCCAGATCACTTGTTTTGAGTAATATATGAAGAAGCGGGATACCCTGTGTATTCTTGACGTTTATATTTACACCTTTTTCTAAAAGGGTTCTCATTACTAGCATATGATTCCAATTTAAAGCCTCCAGTATGATTTTATGTACTAAGTCTGGATGATTGGACACTAGATAGTGTCGTCATAAAATGGCAAAAATATATTATATTTGATCTGTTATTCATTTATACCTATT
>JAIETQ010000060.1 GCA_019744995.1 Amoebophilaceae bacterium | reverse complement strand
TATCTACTGCACTTTTTGTTTCATTTACTTGTAACTTGAGTTTGCGGGTTATGAAGTGCGTTATTGACTTTTTAACTCGCTCTCCAGATTTTCTACTTTTTACGTAAATATTGCAGTTGTCTGTATACCTTACGTGTTTGTGTCCTCTGGATTCTAACTCTTTGTCCAGTAAATCTAGTATGATATTAGATAAAAACGGTGAAAGTGGGCCCCCTTGGGGACAACCTTCTTTTGTTTCTACAAACATGCCACACACTAAACTGCCGCTGTTCAAGTAGCTTCTGATCAATTTTAATACCCTACTATCTTTTATTCTTTTGAATAGTTCAGACATGAGTTTATCTTGATTGACCCGATCAAAGAATTGTTCTAGATCTATGTCTACTACAATGGAATAGCCTTCTGCTACATAGTGCTTGCTTTTCTCAATGGATTGGATCGCCGATTTTTTAGGTCTAAAGCCATAGCTATTATCTGAAAAGCTTGGATCTATATAACGTTGAAGTACTTGAAGTATAGCTTGTTGAATAAATCTGTCTAATACAGTCGGTATGTGCCCAGCTTTCTTTTTCTTCCACCAGATTTCGGTATTTCTACCTGTTTTACTGGTTTTGGTCTATAGGTTCCTGTTTCTAGTTGTTGTTTTATCTCTTGCCAATGTGCCTGGAGATAACCCTTCAAATCGTCTACTTGCATGCCATCTATGCCAGCGCAGCCTTTATTCTTAACTACTGTGTGATAGGCTATGGATAGATTGTCTTTTGTAAGAATTTCTTCCATTAACTCTAACTGGTTTTCCAGCAACATTTCAGAGGTTAATCTCGTTATAGAATAATTCATTTCCCATGGTATCTTACGTACAGGCTTCACCTGACGCGTTCTTTACCTGGCTCGTTTCGACCTTCAAATGCTCTTTATCCATATGGTATAGTTCTTATTTTGTTTGCTAATTCTTCGGGCCTTCAGGGTTTTTTTCCCCACTATGTTTTCTTTTCTTACCCGTCATAAAGTATTTATGTACTGCTTCAGTTAGCACCTCCAATTCTTTACTTATCACAGTTAGCTCTGTTGTACTTTTTTGGCCTCCATTTAAATCCTTTAGTGTTTCATCCACGAATAATCCTACTTGGCACTCATCACTTTCTTTGTTTAGCAATAGAATTTTCTCACGCAACTCTGCTTCTTTAGGATAGCTTGTTAGCCGCTTATCACCTCCTATGTTTTCTGTAACACGAGTACTCAATTCTTTCTTGTCCATGGGGTTAGATTTTGTATTTATTTTAGTTTTCAAAGCAGTTGCTTTAGTTATAAGCGCTTGTTGAGTGTCTAGTCTCACGCTCTCCTCTTTTATAGCCTCATGAAAGTACTTCTGCATATACTTTATGGTAGTTTTAAGCTTTGTTAAATCACCAATAGTTGTAGCTAGTTTTACTTCACTAAGCTTGCTAGTAAACCACAGGCGTAGCCTGTACCCCTCAGTTACCAGATCATCCCCATCTTTTATAGCATTTATTTCATCAAACACCTCATTACTTGCTGGCTCTGCCGCTGGCCGCTTGTTAAAAAAAGCACGATATAACGCAACATGCTCATTAGGATCTCTGGTAAAGGTTTCCCTTTGCCTCTCCATCTCCTCCAACATAGTCATCAACTTCGCTTTTTCTACTTGCTTTTCTGTTTCTTCTATTGTAACATGACCTATATGAGACATATGCTGCTGCAACTCCTGAAGAGCAGTGTTAATATTCGTAACCTTGCTTTTAAACAGATCAACCTGCGCCTTATAAACATCCGCCCTAGGCTTAATTTCCAGCGAAAGTTCATATTTTTGACCAGCTGGGACAACTAGGGCCCGAGTAGTGGCGCTTAATTGAAGAACAGCAGTAAGTTCAGCCGCAATACCAGTAAATAAATCGAAGACAGGGGTAATCTTATTACTCAGGTCTATTATTGGTTGTGCTGGTACTTCTGTTGTGTCTGCTGCTGCTGCCCCAGTAGCAGCAGCTACTGCTGCTTGAAGCACATTAATCTGGCTCATAACATTCCCAGTAAACTCAGCATGAGCTGTTGGAAAATTATTGACAGTTACGGCAGCTGCATAGGTGGCCACATGTTCAGTTAGCTTATTTAGCGCAGGGTGATTATTACCTATACTACCAGGATCAGAAGTTACTACAGCTGCTGCAGCCGCAGTAGTTGTAAGGTCCAGTACAGCCTGAACTTCCGCCTTAATAAGCTCCGTATGCAGCATCCCTACAGCCGTAAAAAGCGCCCGAACCTGATTACACAACTCCCTATCGGCGGTATTCATTTCATTTACAGCTAAAGCTACCTTATTCTGGTCAGGCGAGTTCCCTCTTTCCAATTTCACCCTCCTTTTATTCTCTTCATCTACTTTTTTCCAAACTGGCTCCAAAAGATTATATTGAGCACGAAACTCTGCAACATACTTCTTTTTTTCGGGGTCTTTTTCCATTGAAGCAGAGTTAGCAATAAAAGAAGGAAGATACGCCTTCACCACATCGAAACTTTCTTTCACGAGTTCGTATAAATTGTAGAATTTACACTTTTCATCCGTTGCTGCTGCATCATCAGCCCTAATATTAATTGTACTTAGTTTTTCCAGATTAATGTTGTGCCTCTTTACCCTCTCCGTAATTGCTGTATTAAAACCTGTAATCTTTACACAAAACTCTTTTAATGTGTCAAAAGGATCCTTTGCAGGATCGACTGGTGGGGTGTTTTCAGTAGCTAACTCACCTTTTGTTTCCGCACCAGTACCAGCTGCAGGGTTTGTAGAGCCTGGCGTGTTGCCAGGAGCGCCGATGCCACTACTACCATCAGGTAAGCCAGCTGTTTTAGCTGCGGCTGTTCCAGCTGTTGGAGCTAAGGTAGGAGTCACCCTGGTACTCGGTTTAACAGGTGTTGACCCTTTATGCTTACACCCATTACTACCCGCAGTAGCAAAGGTTGAAACAAAAGAAAGATAGAGCAGTAGATTTTTATCTAACATTTTCATAAACAAACAAAATATATTTCCAAATAATAATTTTTACAACTACTTAACTTATAAAGTAGTGAATAGGTTTAACCCTATGCAATAATACAAAAAAATAACTATAAACAATAGACTATTATGCGATTTTCCTTAATAGCCCGCGTAGCTACGTTCCATTGATGCGCTTGCCAAAGGCCACAAAACATTAACCCGCTAGCCTTTACTTAAAAAGGTAATACATATTTTTTAATTATCTTAATCATGAGACCGAAAAAGCAACGGCTCTGTGGAAAAATAAAGCGTCTTACAAAGGTTGTCCGGCAGTGGCTCTTTTGTACCAATTTGCTTTGAATCGCTTACAATAGGCTTGACCTTGTATTACAACTACATTTTCTGCATTTCTAGTTTGGGCAGTATGGGTCCAGTTGAATGAGCCGGTAATGACATGAGTATCGTCTATAATCATAATCTTGTTGTGGGCAATGCCTAGCGTTCGGTCAATGGTGATAGGAATACCAGCTTGGAGCAGTAGATGGATCTTGCTACCGTGTGAAGTAACTGCTTGTTTATCTATCAATAGTCGAACCTCTACCTGTCGTTGATGGGCCTGAATGAGGCTGTTTACAATTTTTTGCGAAGTGATCACATAAGCTTGTACAAGAATCCTATTTTTTGCAGCTAATATCTTATTAATAATGACATCCATACAAGGATCATCAGGAGAAAAGTAAATTTCTATGGCTCCTGATGGAGCAATTTTGCTCGAATGGCCACAAGAAATATCATGGAAGAGTAGGCTGCCAATGGTAAGCAGTATGACTCCTATGCCTGATGTTTTTTTAACTTTTTTCATAAGCTCATAACGCTTTAACTACAAGCTTGCTTAACAAACTATAAATAATTAAAAAAAATGCCTTTACGCGACTGGAACAAACTTATGGGTAATAGTAAGACCGGCGAGGGGGTTTACAGGAATACAAGTAATAAATATACACATACTTTAATAATAAAATCAGGTTAATTACAATTTATAGGTAAAAATATAACTATTACTCCACTGGTTTTAAGGTAGAAAAATTAAAAGTTTCTAAGAATTTCGTTGTAAAATTACCTTTTTGAAATTGTTCATCATCCATTAAGGCCAAGTGAAAAGGTATGGTAGTCTGAATCCCCTCTACTATGAATTCCTCTAGTGCCCGTTTCATGCGAGCAATAGCGCCCGCTCGGGTATCAGAAGAAACAATAAGCTTGGCAATCATCGCATCATAATGAGGAGGAACAACATAGCCCGCATAGATGTGGCTAGCAATGGTTACCCCTCTCCCTCCAGGTAAATGTAAGTGGATAATTTTACCAGGTGAGGGTCTAAATCCATGAAAAGGATCTTCTGCATTAATGCGCACCTCTATGGCATGATGTTGAGGATAGGTATTGGAGAGGGTTAAAGGCTCACCCGCTGCTATTTCAATTTGTGTTTTAAGTAAATTAAATCCAGTAACGGCTTCTGTAACCGGGTATTCTACTTGAACCCGGGTATTCATTTCCATGAAATAGAAATTCCTATGTTTGTCTACTAAAAACTCTACCGTCCCTAAGCCCTCATAGCCGATAGAAGATACCCCTTTGATGGCTGCTTCGGCCATCTGATGACGTAGGGCTTCTGTCATAAATGGAGAGGGGGATTCTTCTATTAATTTTTGATTTCTACGTTGAATAGAGCAATCCCGTTCAGATAAGTGAATGACTTTTCCATATTGATCCGCAACGATCTGAATTTCAATATGTCGTGGTTTTTCTATATATTTTTCTAAATAAAGCCCACCATTACCAAAAGAAGCCATAGCTTCTTGTTGGGCTTCTTGCCATTTTTGCTGAAATATTTTTGGGGTATCTACATATTTAATACCCTTACCTCCTCCTCCTGCTGTGGCTTTGAGTAATATAGGAAAGCCAATTTCCTGGGCTAGCTGTAAGCCTTCTTCCATGGATGCTAATAACCCACTAGAACCAGGGATAATGGGTAGGCCAGCCTCCTGCATGGTGGCTCTTGCTGTAGCCTTGTCTCCCATTTTACCAATGATGGTAGGGGAGGGGCCTATAAATTTAATGCCATATTCTGCACAAACCCTGGATAGATTCTCATTCTCAGCTAAAAATCCATATCCTGGATGAATAGCCGTAGCATTGGTTACTTCAGCCGCTGCGATAATAGATGGAATAGAAAGGTAAGACAAATGGCTTGGAGGAGGTCCTATACATACGGCTTCATCTGCAAAACGGACATGCAGGCTATCTTTATCTGCCGTAGAGTAAACCGCAACGGTTTGAATACCCATTTCTTTACACACCCGAATGATGCTTAAAGCAATTTCTCCACGGTTGGCAATCAATATTTTTTTAAACATAAGCAGATGGATCTATAGCTTTAAGCTGGATCTATTAAAAATAAAGGTTGATCATACTCTACAGGGGAAACATTATCCACCAATATTTTTACCACCTTACCTGAGATCTCTGCCTCTATTTCATTATAGAGTTTCATAGCTTCGATAATGCATAGTTTTGTTCCTTTTGTAATTTCATCTCCTTCTTTTACAAAAGGAGGGGCATCAGGATGAGGTGATCTATAAAAGGTTCCAATCATTGGAGAGGTAATAGGCAGATAATGGCTGTTAAGATCAGGAGGCGCTGTAGGCGTAGGCGTATGGGATAGCGCTGATGGTGTTTCTGGATAAGAAGAAAGATTTCTTTTTATATGAAGCTTAATATCTGCTGTCTCAATATGAACTTCTTGTAACCCAGATTCAGTAATAAATGCAATGAGTGCTTGAACTTCTAATGTTTTCATATGTTTTTCTTATGTTGATTTACACGTTCTACATAGAGGCCTGTGCGGGTATCTACCTTTATTATATCTTCTATATTAATAAATAAAGGAACCCGGATTTCTACACCTGTTTCTAAAACAGCAGGTTTTAAACATTGCGTAGCCGTATCCCCTCTGCAACCAGGCTCGGTATAGGTAACCTGTAATAAAACAGAAGGAGGTAATTCACAACTTAAAATCGTATTTTCATTATCGTAATAGACCACTTCTACATATTGATTTTCTTTTAAAAACTGTGGTTTTTTTATAATGGATGGATCCATAGAGAGTTGATCAAAGGTTTCGGTATGCATAAAATGGTAACCCTCATGATCTTTGTAAAGATATTGATAGGGTCTACGTTCTATACGTGCTATATTGATTTTTACACCCGCATTAAAGGTATGGTCGATGACTTTGTCTTTGGTCAAGCTTTTTAATTTCGTGCGCACAAAAGCTGCTCCTTTGCCTGGTTTTACATGCAAAAACTCAATAACAGTGTAGATATCATTATTGAGTACCATACAGAGTCCATTTTTAATATCACTGGTATTTGCCATAATATACTGTAATTATTGTTTCAACGATCCATCATATCCCCAAATCATATAGGTGGCTCCCCAAGTAAAGCCTCCTCCAAAAACAGATAAAATTAATTTATCCCCTTTTTTTAACTTTTTTTCATATTCCCATAGACATAAAGGAAGGGTTGCGGCTGTGGTATTACCATACTTATCTATATTAATCATAACCTTTTCTATAGGAATACCTACGCGATAAGCTATGGCTTGTAAAATACGTTTATTGGCTTGATGTGGCACCAAGTAGGTGATATCTGCTGCTGTAAGGTTATTTCGCGCCATAATATCTATAATAGCTTGAGACATATGGGTTACAGCTGCCTTAAATACACCTTGGCCATCTTGTTGAACGTAATGTTGTTGCTTATCAATGGTTTCATGTGAGGCAGGCAATCTACTACCCCCTGCTTGTTGATAGAGCATACACTGCCCACCACCATCTGTTTTACAGATGGTATCTATTATGCCATAAGAGGACTCATCCCCCTTACAAGCGGTTACCAATACGGCTCCTGCTGCATCTCCAAAAAGTATACAAGTAGACCTATCTTGGTAATTAGTGATCGAAGACATTTTATCGGCTCCTACTACAATTACTTTTTGTGCCCTTCCTGAAGCAATACATTGGGTAGCCAT
>JAIETQ010000011.1 GCA_019744995.1 Amoebophilaceae bacterium | reverse complement strand
AAGAAGTCAAGCTGTTGACAATCAACAAAAGAAATCCCCTTTAAATCTTGGCCTTTTTGATAACCAACCGACTTAGCCGAAACATCTGTCGCTATCTCGATTTGAAAATCGCGGTTAATAATGATGGCATAAATATCTTTATCAATTAAATTATAGAATCCTGGAAGCACAGTCGTGTCCATATAAGACCTGTAATCAGCCGCGCTAAGTCTTGTTGACATTTTAATCCTCTATGATACAATTTAATTTTCTGGGTGTGAATAAATTAAATTATTAATCCACTACCGCTCTCAACCGTATTATAGCTGATTATGTCAGTAACCACTAAACAACTACCAAATAGAATCAGCAATGGTGAATTATAAATTATTGTTGTACGCAGATTAACCCAATTGGTAAACTGCCTGACTGATTTTGGTTACACTTATTATTCCCTTGAAATAATTGAACTGGAATTAATGCATAAGTTGGATCAGCATAATCCTCATAGCCCGTATTACCCCAAACTGAAGATTCAGCGCTACTCCAGCCAGAGCAATTATCTACTCCAGCTTGCCACACGGTTGAAGCTGAGCTTCCACCTAGCCCACTCCAAGCAAGTCCAATAAACATAGCAAAATTACTCTCTGTCGGGAAATTTAAAATTGCGGATTCAGTGCTAATACCAATTAAATTACCACTACTGTTTACGTAGGTGGTATTAGAATGCAGCACCCAGTTTATCGTTGGGTTCCAACCACGATTAACACCATCAACTAACAGGGCTTTATACGTAGCACTTGATGGTAACGCGGGTTTACTTTCATCGAAATTACACAACGCATCTGCGGCAGTAATCCCATTACTATATGTAGTGTTCAAGATAGTTGCCGCTTGCGCTTTTAGATTACCATTAAATCCATTCCCCTGATTGGTAGCCCCATACACCATGCATGGATTACAGGGTTGGGATGGCGTAACGGTACTAGTTCCGCTATTACACCCCAACAAAGTAAGCGGCAAAAGCAAAAACAATATCGGCGTCAAATTAAATTTCATTCGATAAACTCCATAAATAAAAACATGGTTTAAATTACCCAGTTAGGGTTAGCTAATAATAATTTTTCAGGCACAAATTTACCTAGAAAGGCAAGCGTATTCCAGCCTCGGCACCAAAAGAATTTTGATAATTCTGCGTCGCGTACGAGCTGGCTTCCCAGTCAACTTCTCCATATAGCGTCAGTTTATTTCTAAACGTATGGCTATAGCTACTACTCACATGTGGCGAAGTATAAATACCAGTTTGCGCACCATTCCCCTGCTTATTCCATTGTTCCCAAAGCGACAACTCCCACGTATCATAGTCATCAAACTTGATACCCTGACCAATAAAAACGCGAAAATCCCAAGCACTATCAGTTCTAACTCGCAAACGTTGACCTGCAAACTGATAATACGTATCACTATATTGCGTATCCCAGCGTAAAAAATCCTCAACCCGCTGAGTTTGATAGGTTTGTTGATTATTACCATACCAAATTAATTCATCCAAGCGAATAACATTTACTAATCCAAAGCTCGTTCCAGATGCGGCTTGAATTCTAAATTGCGAGAATTGACTATAGGTACTCCTCGAGCCAATTCCATCAAGATACATTCCTTGTTTAGCCCAGCCACCCAATACCCAGCTATTACTAATTTTTTTATCCACCCCAACTTGCACAAATTGGCTGGTGTCACCAAATGCGATGCCGTTCGCTTCAGGATCAAAATCAATTTCATAAACAATATATGGTGAAAGAGGAACTTCCCCCGAGGTAAGAGCCCCCTCATCAATAAACAATGGTGTATCATAAGCGGATGATTCACTACTATTATATTTGCCAACTGGTGGCGACTCAAATAAGCCATAATGGCTAATCTTAACTGGTTTAGCTGGCTCGACAGGCGAGTTCATCTGCACTCCAACCGAAATGCCATGCCCATCATCCATTAAAAGCGGTTCTTGCAAAATAGTTGGCGGTGCTGGAAAATGGTAGATCACGCCAGGAAAAGATTCAAAGACAAAACCAAAGTCAACTGAAGGCTCTGAATTCATCATGTTTTCTGTTACATCAGCATGGCTAACTGCAATCTTAAAGAGTAAGCCAAGAGCGCTCAAAGATAACTTTTTGTTCATAAATTTAATCGAACACACAACCTCAAAAGAAATTAAGAACCTGCATTATAACTAAAGTAAACTATATTTACAATCAACATTTTTGTTGAGTTAAACCTTATACCCTAAATATTCTATCCAAATCAGGTAGGCTCGCCAATTAATTACTTCCAAATTCACCCCAAGAATACATTTTTGTCTTTATAGCAAATTTTATCCAAATCCGTGCCACCATTATCATAAATCATTAGTTTCGTAACTTTAAATTAAATACCTATGCTGGTACAAAGGTACACTGTATCTGCCGTACCTTTGTACACAATATGAAGCACTCAAAATTTAGTCAAAAGAACAACTAGAACCAGATCCTCCACCGAAAGAAATTGTATATGCACCAGTATCTGACACATTTAACTCATATTGCCTGTTTAAAGAGTCACCTGTGTATTTGATACAATTACCACCACTAGTTGAATTAACACAATTAGTTTGTCCTGCTAGGCATCTTAATTGCGGATACACCCAATTAGGATTAGCACCAGCCAACGGAAGCCCCAAAACCAACGCAGCATACGGAGGAACATAACCACCGTCAATACTAAAACTCAAGTAAGTCGCTCTTGTTGTTCTGTTATTTGCATCTACTTCATGTATTCCAGCAATAGTTGAAGTTTTCGTGGTTTGAAACCAATGTCCATCACCAAGAGGAAGAGAAATTTCAATATTTCCGCTTACAGTAAGATATTGACCCGTAGTAGTATTCATCCCTGTACCAATTACACCATTAGCATGATGCCAAGTTGGATCTACATAGACACAAACTTCATTTGTATTTGAGCTGCTTCTGGCGGTAGTCTGTCCATAATCACACGTATTTAACGCAATTGAGTCATATCCAGTACCTAATAAATCACGATAAGCAAATACACGAGCCCCCTTAGCGGGTCTAAATAGTGCTGGATCAGCTAAAGTACCTAACTGAAGATCCATACCTATAATGGTATCCAGATAATTCTCTGCTCCTGTTGGTGGCGCAGAAAAGAGAGACTGCTCTCCACCTGAGGTAGTTAATCCCTGACGCGAAGCTATTGGATATAATACAGTATATGCATAGTTACCGTTATCGGTACTACTTGTTATGCCTCCAGCATAAACTCTCAAAATATACGATGATCGGCTATCATCAGCTTGACGCCCAAGTAAAAATTCTGCCATGAGACTCGGTGATGTAACGCCTTGCGGAATAGTAACCCGATAAACATTCAATGATTCACTTAAAGACGACGTGGCTGAACTTTCTAGAGAAACCGTTGCACTATTTGACTCCTGATAAGAATAAACATGTAACCCAGCCACAATTTTAACATCTAGATAATTACTATTGATTTTACTCACCCAAAAGGCTTTATCCGTGACAGAAGAGGCAAGCACCGCATTATTCCCAAACTCTGAGAAATTAGTATTTGCACCAAAACCAACCGTTGTATCAACAGCAGATGCGCAACCTAAGTGACCATAATTATTGACAATTTTACCATTCAGAGCATTTGTACTTGCAGTACACAGAGCGCTTTCTGTATTACCACCAGTATCGGTAAACGTTAACGTCGAGCTTTCTAGCATGGCACTACCTGCTGCCGCCGCACCATTGTAACAAATGCCACTTAAGGTAGTTCCTGTCCATGAGGTATAAGAGCAATTAAGCGTACTAGATTCTGTCGTATACGGTTCAATGTCTTTAACAGGCGATACGGTTAAATCTGGATTTGATACTATTGTTACTGCACTTGTAACCATTGATTCGTAATTATTATGCAAAACTACCAGATTAGATTCATAATTCGTACTTGTAAACGTCGTCGAGTAAAAGGCGATTTTGCTCTTGAATTGATCTTTATATTTTGACTTATACTTTAAATACAGAGCTAATTTATCCACATCATAAGCAGTTTCCAAACCTAATGAAATTTTAAGTGCGATATCATATCTGGCTAGAGTATAGTAGTAACGTAAGGATATCACATCCGAGCCATCATAGGTGTTGGTTGGAATAGCTGTGCCATACATCGCGTTACTAAGACTATTTAGCACTTTCGAATTTGATATATATGCGGAATAAGTATAAGTACTTTGCATGTTTTCAATTAAGGTATTTAACGAGGTAAAATTACTAAAACTCGTATCGGTAGGATTCTCAGACAAGTAAACATCTAAGATATCATCAATGGTACTAGTACTGTCGGCTGCATAAGTATTTCTAATATCACTATAGTACGTGGCAGTTCCGTTTAAGTTTGCAATATAAGTGTCAAAGTTGGCGTATTGTGTTGCGGCACTAGAGGTGTAGATTAAATTATTAATCATATTAATACCAGTTTCTACATTTCCAAATCCATCTTCTAATGTACTTTGAACTTCTGAAATGGCACTAGAAAGATCATTCATGGTAACACCAGTATCATCACTCCCAGTAAATAAGGTAACTAGGGCTTTTATGCTACCTGTTACCGCCATTCCACCCGGAAGACAATTAATAATTGAGGTTGCAATATCACTACCCGCTACAGCAATACTTTTAACGGAGTATGAACTACTATTCAAACTCTTCAAATTATTTTTAGGAGCATTTAAGTTGTGCACTAGGAAATTGGCGCGGGCAGCACCTTTAAGATAGAGAAAATTCGTCTTTGATACAGCTGGAGCCAACTTTTGGAGAAAAGAATTATAATTAGTAGTTACTCCATTCTCTAAGCCATATTCCACTACTTTTGCAGATATTCCATAAGGTTCATCATAATTGACCGTCCGATGAAGAAAAGCCATCGACATTTTTACTTTAGAGGTGTAGATACTATCTCCATTTACTCGCGCAACATCTTGACCAATTACAGCAGCAAGCATTGCTACGTCAAAAGTTACTACATTCGGCGCGCCAATAGTGTTAACTGGGTCAAAAATTGACCCCGCAACTAAACCCTGCCCAGCATAGATTTTAATAATGTAGAGTTTATTGGGGTTAATGCCATGCACTTGAAGTGTGTCGGTATAGGCATTCGCTGAATTGGTAAACACGGCAGCAACAGAATCAATGGTTTTATTATTCATATCCTCAACAACCACCGTGTACTTTTGATTTGCCTGAAGAGTAGTCATTGTTTTGTCAGCATTAAGCGTTAATGTTGTCGTTGAATTGTTTGAGGTGCTACCTGCAGAATTATCACCATTACACGCAAATAAACCGACCCCCATTGCAAGCATCAGACCAGATTTTAATACCTTCGTCACCATACGAATACCCCCTTAATATAAATATCTAATTTTAGAGTTAAACTAGCTTTGGCATTATATCGAACATATAATTATTCCACAATCACCATTTTTGGTAGGGTTCCATAAATCACCAACCAGATCATAATGATAACCAATATAAAGCCCTACAAAAACACTCAGAAATTAACTTAATGACCAAATAATATCCAAATACGGTCATTAATCACACAAATAATTAACAGCTGTAGCTGGTACATTTTGCAGTGACATAAATACTCAATTAAATAATGAAGTACGGTATTTATTGGTTTTGTTTCCACTTTAAGACATCCTGCGCGTCTTATTTTGATTTGTCAGAACCAGTGGCTGGCCGCAATTAGTGCTAAAAAGCCCAGTCTAAAATTTAGCTGGGCTGAGATTAATGTTCTGAGGTTTAGTTACTTAGTGATAGAACCCGTAACAGTTGTTATATTGTGATCAGAAGCATATATTACATCAGAATCATCATTATCAAATACCACCGTTGTACCATCAGTCCAAGTTAAGGTTGTTGTATTATCATTATCACCTTTCCCATTATCTTTACGGCTGCAATTATCGGTTACGCAAAATACGCCTACAGCCTGTGCAGAAACTCGATTTTTCTGATCTGGTGCTCCATCATCATCCCACTCCTCTTTAGTATCAGATGTTTTCTGAGTCGTTATTTTAAATGCGAAGGTTTTACCATTATAGTTACCTAAAAACCAATACTCATAACCAAAGACGTGATCCCAAGGATTAGCATCCGTGGCATACCAAGGAGCGTCATACGAGCTACTACCACTGGAAAAATAATCATTATCATATTTGGTTCTTTGAATATTCGTATCACTAACACCAATATGACCATCACCCATTGAAGGCATAAAGCTGTCATATGAACTTGAATCATACCACCAATTTTTATCATCCGCCTCGTTTACACTCTTAGCATTTAACCATTTAGCCGTATAAAATTTTAGACCGCTCGTATTGGAAGTAATATTAAAACGCTCCCAATACCTATTCGTATCCTTATACCCTTGATATAATTCAAACTGTACCCAAGAAGCCGCAAGGATATTCATTGATTCTTTATTAGCCCAATAAAAGCCTGGAGCGTATTTATCGCTATTTGGAGAGATAATATTATTTACATCGTCCCCCGTCAAAGAATTAGAAAAATGTGTGATCAATTTCTTAGTCGCTGTATCATATCCAATTTCAGATTGTCCAGCACGGATAATTTTACTCATGGTTTCATCCGTTGAATAAGGTATTTCATAATTAAATGATTCGACTGCAGAATCTTTATTTCCGCTTTGTGAGCAAGCAGCTACTATGTTCAAGATTCCTGACTTACCACCTCCAGATGAAATAATTTGGAATTTGGCGAGATTGCAACCGAACTGGTTGGACTGATTGGACTGGTTGGTGTTAAATAGGTTTTTGTCCAAAAGATTTAAATTGGGTGCCACCTTGTTATTAATAAAATTGTACTCAACAGCATTTGAGAGTGGTGCCATATATTTACCCAGATTAGTATACAATTGCTCTGCGGTTTGTTGATAAGTCGTATTTAAAATTTCTACCGATTTATCAAAAGAGTCTTTTCCTGCTGCAGCGGGTAATGATGCAAGGTTAGTAAATGAGATATTCGAACCACACGCATAATGGTAAGCCAGTTGGGCTAATTGCATGTAATAAATCTCTTGATAAGTTTTTAGAATTTTTCCATAATAGCCTATTTTTTGATAACTATAATAATTAAAGTAGCTAGCCAGATCTATGTCTAATTTACTTTTTGCAGCTAAGGCATTTA
>JAIETQ010000061.1 GCA_019744995.1 Amoebophilaceae bacterium | reverse complement strand
ATTTTTTTTCATATCGTATCCCTCATGAAATATATGAGTAAATGGTGAACACCTACCCATATGAATTTAAATTACAAATCAGTTGACCAACCATTATTGGTTTTAAATAAATTGATTTTAGCTGTTTTATCTGGATTATCAAGTGTTTTGGCGATCTCAGGAAAAGCTTCTTTAACACCTGGCTTATTGATCCAATCTGCTACATCTACATATTTATAGCTATATTTAACATTCGCCATGTGATTACCACCTCTATCTGCCTCAGTATAGTTTTCAATTTTCTCAACCACTGGGTGCGCATAACAAAATACTCTGCCTCCATTATTAAATGCATCATCGTTTGCTGATATATTATAAGAAGCACCTGCTGTTGCAGTGGTAGATTTACCTGCCTCAGTTAAAGTGTACATAGTGTATTTATTGAAGCCATCTGCTTTTTTATCACCAAAAAGACCGTAAGTTACCAAACTTTCTGTTGACTTAGTTAATAGACCTGCACCAGTCAATGAGTCTAACTGTACAAATTTATTTCTAGTTTTCTCTGGAAAATCATCTAAATTCTTACCTGTTTTATCATAATGTTGACTGATGACATACGCCCCTGCTGCTTTAGCCTTAAATTTTTCCAGCTCACCATTATTCGTAGAAGTTGTACTACTGAGTGAAGCACCACCCGTGTAAACTCCATTGATGTTATCTGAACTTACACTAAGACCGTCACCGGCATAAATGTGAAGACAGGCTATCTTATCATTTTTATTTTGATTTATCTTATCATTGATAGCCTTTTTAAAATCACCTTCCTTACCACATGCCACCAAACAGATGCTTACCGCAGTTAGACTTACTAAAATTTTTTTCATATCGTATCCCTCATTAAATATAACTTTGTGGAGCAACACATTTTTAAATATGTTGCTCGCTCAGATTGTTAAAATATAAAACTATTGCTTACTTATGCTTGATGTTTATCTGCATTTAATTGTTTTAAATTATCACGCATATCAATTAATAAATAGAGCACAAAGGCTAACAGGATTACACCCGCAACCCCAGTTAATAACGTAACTAATCCCATTATGAATGAATACTTCATCGCACTAATTCCAGCCACTAAGGCAATTAATAATCCAACGACTACCAAGACATTGATGATTAACTCACCTGATTGAATAATAAAATTTTTTAACATTCTGATTCTTTCTATAAAACATTATGTTTCCCACCACAGCAATTCGCCACGATGAGAAACATGATTTAATTATCAATTACTGAGCAATTCCACCTAATAAACTTGTCATAGTTTTATCGGTGCTTTTTGTTTTTAATGTAGTTTGATTGACCACTGGATAAGGCGGCGTTGTAGATGATGATTGAAATGTCATTGTAGATGTAGCAAATAATCCGTTGCACTGAGCTAGACTATTTGACTGTGTTTGGGTAAATACATTGTTATTCCATCCACCATTACTTAAATAAGTAGTGTATGATTGAGTATATGCCGTTTCATTCACCGCATCAGAAGGTAACGTAACCGTTGGATATCTATTTTGTGCCACGATAATGCCAGAAGCATGAGCACATTCGTTATCTAGACAAACATATCCACCGGTTAAGGTATTAACAAAAATCCATCCATTTGGTATGTCCCATATGCCGCATCTATCAATGACTCCAGCACTACTACCAACTTCTAAAAGCTTGCCAGCCAGTACATAAGTGCCGAGCGGTAACGTAAACGAGCTAGCAGCCATTGATGTAATTGTTATTGGTGGCATTGCTTGTCCTCCAATTGATGGCGTAATCGTATATACACCATTTGAAGCACCTGCAAAATTCACGTTTAAATTACATGCTTCAGGCGAGGCTACATTGAAAGTACAAGAATTTGAGCTTAATACTGGCAATGCATTAGCTTGTAACTTATTCGTTGATGCTGATGACTGTGCAACCGTAAAAGTAACCACCACATCTTGAGTAATGTTACTTACCTCAAATGGTAATGGAACATCCGTTGAGCCAGTACTAACATATAAACCTGTCGTAGATAGCAATGATCCACCACTCTGAATTAGTTGATTATAAGCAACTGGTGCAGCTGGTGCACCGCAAGTAGCAGCCCCATTTGAGCAATCGTCACTTGGAGTTGGGGTTGGTGTAGGAGTAACAGTCGGAGTTGGCGTAGGGGTTGGCTCTGGCGTTGAAGAGCCTCCAGAGCTACTACCACCATTACACGCCACAGCAAACACACCAGCCACAACCACGGCTAATAAATTGATTTTCTTCATAATTAAGTACCTTTCAAATAAATAAAAACTAATCTAATTTCAACTTCAAAACTAAACCTATTGAACAAACAAACTCACTATAATCACCAAAACACTCTCACTACCACAAAAGTAGTGGCGAGATTAATTCAATAATAAACGAATCAACTTTTCAGATAAACCACTATAAATAAATCACAACTACCCTATTTACCCAAGTAAAACATAATTATCTATTGATATAAGTTGCATAAACTAATCTTACTCTCAGCACCAGAAAAAGTCCCAGTAACCTGTAAAATTGCATTATTTGATTTGGTAAGTGTAATAACCTGAGTTGACCAGTAACTAGTATTATTTGTAGTTACATAATCTTTATTTACCCGATTAGCAATGGATGAAATTCCATTACCCAACTTAGTTAATTTAGCCCATACCACATCTTGACCTTCTGGTGCGCAATTAGCATAAAGATATCCATCACTGCCAAGAACAGTGGAGTCATTATAATTTACCATGCTTACACCTATAGGTAAACCACCAAATGAACCACTATCTGGAAATTGACCACACCACATCATCTCAGAACAAAAACTTTGTCCATTTGACAGATATAGAGAAGTTCCGATAAGTTGCATGTTACTATTATAATTATATGACTTAAAAGTATGCAAACCAGCATAAGACATATCCATTCCATTAGGCAATGACTCAATTGAAGTACTTTCAGAGTTAATTAAACTGGTATTATAAAAAGAGTTACTTCCATCATAATACATTGCCGACTCAGTAGTTAAATTAATCGGGGGCGTTGCATTATTTGGCAAAATTGTCCAATTTGGATTTGTGTAAGAATTAAATGAGCTCCATGAACCATTTATGCTGGTATAAACACTGTAATTTCCTCTTAAATAAGCATCTCCAGGTATTGTTACAACCGCATAGTTTTGTCCATCTGGCAATAATTGACAAGTTCCATTTACAATTACAAAGTTATGATTTTGGTTCGGTGGGTTACATACATCATTAACTGGTCTAGAGCTAACAGTTGTGGTCGTAGTCAATGATTTACTTGAGGAATTTAAAACAGGCATTGCAATCGTAATGAAACTTTCACCACTAGTGAAGCTAATGCTTTGTCCTGCTCCAGTGACTGATAATGATGTCGTTGCAACACTTTCCCACTGACCATTGGCTTGAACATAATTACATCCATCCGCAGACAAACAACTTGTTGGCGTAATTGGTGAAGGTGTTGGTGTAACTGTTGGGGTCGGGCTAGGTGTAACTGTAGGGGTTGGGGTTGTAGAACCTCCAGAACTACTACCACCATTACACGCCACAGCAAAAGCACCAGCCACAAGCACAGCTAATAAATTGATTTTCTTCATAAATATCTCTCTACTAAAATTATTTAAACATCACTCTATTTTTTATTTAGTTTTATTTAGTTTCTCACCACAGCAATTCGCCACGATGAGAAACACGATTTAATTATCAATTACTGAGTAAATCCACCTAATAAACTAGTCATGGTGTTATATACGTTTTTTATTTTTAACGCAGTTTGATTGACCACTGGGTATGGTAGTATTGTAGAAGATGATTGGAATGTAAGTGATTGCGTAGATAATAATCCATTACATGCACTATAACTTAAAGAATCAGTATATAAAAAAGTTGACCCATTCCAATTAGCATTAGTCATATAACTGTAATGCGCTGGAAAATTTCCATCATCTGGAGTATAAATGGTAGCAGAAGGTAAGCTAAATGTTTTTGCTCCTGTATCATTACTTGCTTTAGAACACCCTGATACGTAGGAATTATTAATACATGCATATACTCCATTTACAGTATTAACGACAGTATATTCATTCGCAGGAATAGAGTATACTGAGCAGCTATCGATAACCCCTTGACCGCTTGTACCATACATAAATGATTGCCCACCCATTAAATAAGTACCAAGCGGTAACGTAAATTGAGTTGGTGCTTGGAAATTCATTTCAACACCAGCAAACTCGGTTGCACCAATTACATGTGGAATAACCTTATATTTACCAACTGGAGCATCACCCAAAGTTATGCTCAAATTACATGCAGCAGGATTAGCTACCGTAAACACACACTGATGTGGTGTCATGGTTGGCAATGGTGAACCAGCTGGAATATTTGCATCATCTGCTACAATCGTGAAATCAACGGTTATATCAACCGTATTTCCAGTCACAGTAAAGATTAACGGATACGATTCAGCAGAAGATAAATATAAGTTAGTTGTTGAGCTAAGCGTTCCATCAAACGTAGCTGTAGTTAAAGACGAACCAAGTAATACCCTTGGCGTTATAGCTTGTGAATAAACTGTTGGCACCGAGCCAGCTGGTGCGCCGCAAGTCGCAGCTCCATTTGAGCAAGCATCACTTGGCGTCGGAGTAGGAGTTGGTGTAATAGTCGGAGTTGGCGTTGGGGTTGGCGCTGAAGAGCCTCCAGAGCTACTACCACCATTACACGCCACGGCAAAAGCACCAGCCACAACCACGGCTAATAAATTGATTTTCTTCATAAATATATCTCCATTAAAATTATTTAAAAACTACACTATAAAACATTATGTTTCCCACCACCGCAATTCGCCACGATGAGAAACATGATTTAATTAACTGGTTACTGAATAAACCAACCATAGTTTTTATGATAAATTACTGATAAGAACAGCTATTAGTTGCTACATTACACGTTACAGTACCAAATGTATCAAATTGCCCAGACTTACCACCTTGACTATTTACAATACTAGTCCAAGCACTACCGTTATATGATGAACTAGGTGTTGCGGTAGTTTGGAATGTTTTGTTACTGTTTTCATTACTAGCCGTAAATACCGTACCTGCTGGATAAGCATCAATTACCACTGTAAAATTATTATCCGTAGTTCCATAGCGAGAGTACCAATGAGCAGCTAAAGGAATTTGAATAATACCTGGATTACTTTGGTATTGATTTAATTGTGAGAATTGGATCAATACATCTTCTTCTGCTGAGCCAGCAGTTGAACCAGAGATTGTATCTCCAGCCCATGCCAAAAATGCCTGATTTAGAGCATCTGATGCAGAATAACCAGCTGGCATACCATTAGAGCCTGTATTTTGATTATAAAATCCGAATCCTAAGAATGAACTTTCAAATTGTGCAAAATTACCTGATCCGATAAAACCTTGCTTGATATCCAGATCACGATTATTACTTAGTGAGCTTCCACTGCTTAGACTTGGATTTTGCCATTTGTAGCGAATCATCACATACCCATTTTGAGTATCAACATTGCTAATTTGATATGATACAGAGGTTATATTCATTGTATATACAGCATTGCTTCCATCCGAATAGTTTAAAGTAACCGAACCACTACCCGCTTGGAGTGCTTTTTTCAAAGATTTGCCTTGTGATAAGGTAGATTGATTACTTGTTGCGGTTGGAGATACAGTGACAGTACAACTACTTCCTGCTGCAACTAATTTTCCAGTACACTGATCATTAACGACATTCAATCCACTGCCAATAGCAACGCTTTGTACTGTTTTGGCAGCAGAATTCGTGTTGGTAAAAATTAAGTTTGTTGTACCATAAACATAATTTGTATTAATCGCAACACCATCAACTATTTGACCTGGTTGTACATCGTATGTAAATTGTATTGATCCAACACTTTCAATACCATTCAATTTATACGCGTAGGGTATTGAAAGTATTTTTTGTGCTACGTCAGTAGAAGGAGAGAGCGTTAAATTTGAAAAACAGCTATTTGTATCTGCAGTTGCAACTGTTGGACAAAGAATAGCTGATTGAGACGTATTGAAGTTAGTGTCCGCAGCCAATTGGCTCAGATCAACAGCCACATCTGTTATACCATCGACATTTGCTATTGCATTAACCTGCAATGGCACAACTGCACCGACTCCAGTAATTACATTCGCTGGTGTAATTGAAACTGTTAATGCACTAGTTGGAGTTGGCGTCGGAGTTGGAGTTGGGGTTGAAGATCCTCCAGAACTACTACCACCATTACACGCCACAGCAAACACACCAGCCACAAGCACGGCTAATAAATTGATTTTCTTCATAATTAAGTACCTTTCAAATAAATTAAAAAAACAAACTTATTTAATTTCAATGTTAAAATTAAACTCACTAAACGAACAAACTAATCAACTACACAGATTCACCAAACACATAGCTACGCATTATTGAATTAACGCAATTGGAAAATCTTTGTTATCCGCGCTATAAATATCCCGTTTAAAAATCAAACGCCCATTGGCATTCACCCACACGGTTTGATAGACAATATAAATTGGCAATGGGTTGGCTAATTTGACCCAATTATGTTCACCACTGCTAATTGCGGTATTTAAACGCTTATCATTCCAGCTGGCATTATTTGCCAATAAATAATCGGCAAGTACCAGCGGTTTGCCAACCCGCACACAGCCATGGCTTAAACTCCGCGCATTGCGTCCAAATAAATTTGGATTGGAGGTATCATGCAAATAAATCCCACAGTCATTTGAAAAAATGAATTTAATTTTGCCTAATGCGTTACCTTTGCCTGGATCTTGTTTTAAGAAATATGGAAACTTAGTTTGATTGATACTTTCCCACGCAACAGTTGTTGGATCAATCTCTTCATTCGTCGAATTACTATACATCCGAATATTGTGTTTGGCTAAATAAGCTGGATCACGCTTAATTTTAGTCAAATATTCCTTGCTCGCAATTCGATTTGGAATGCCCCAATATGGATTTAATTCTAAGGTGGTAATCTTGCTATTAACTAAACAGGTTTTATTTTCACCGCCACCGCCAACAATCACCGGCATTTGTAGCGTCTTTTTACCATTTTCACTCACATACAACGAATAACTTGGAATGTTGACCACTAAATAACGAGATCCCAGATTGCTTGGCAACCAGCGTAAGCGATCCATATTGAGTTGAATTAATTTGAGACGTGAATTAACCGACTGATTTAAGGTACTTAAAGTTATATTATCTGCCACACCAGTTGCGCTTAAAGCATTTTCAGTTTGAAATTCAATTACGGCTAATTTAGTTAAATTATCAAACTTTGCGGACGTGTTAGAACTCTCAGCAATAGAATAATTTTGTGTCAATGCTAAACGTTGTTGCAATAAACCAACCCGTGTACCACTATCACCAACTTGTAAATTTTTGCCTGCTGGAATAATTTGCCA
>JAIETQ010000080.1 GCA_019744995.1 Amoebophilaceae bacterium | reverse complement strand
TATAACTCCCATCAACCGGTTTTCTCCTGATCGGATAGAAGCCATAATATTTGACATTGGAGACTGTAGCAGAAGAATGATATCTCCCAGAACCTCTTCCTTCGATTTTAATTGACTCAACTTATCTAAGTGTTGCGCTCCAATAAATAAATCTCCGTGAATACACGCTCCTTTTAACACAGGTAACGCTACATTTTCTTTTGTTAAAAACTCTTTTAACATTTTTGCAGGTGCATTTGCAGGTTTACTGGCAAACAAAACGCCTGAAAAACCCTTTAAAACTGTAGAAAAGAAGTCGGCATACTGCTTACCTTTTCCAGTGTGCTCTAGTGCTTTTTTGATTAAAGTATTCTTAGCCACTTGATACAACAATTCTTTTTCGAAACAGCTCCTTCTAAACTTATTCACTTGTTCTACCGTGAGCCCCATGGCATCTACCACGTAAAAGGAATCAAAAGTAGAAAATCTTTCTACTAACCCTTCTATAATTTTTAATTTTTCTGCTCGTTTCATGTTCCTAAAGCCCTGTAACAATGTTTCTATCTACAAAAATCCCCCTACTCATCGTACTAGAAAGACTAATACTATGCACATAAAGCCCTTTTAAAGAAGCTGGTTTCAACTTAACAATAGCCCTAAGTAACTCTGTAACGTTCTCTGCTATTTTTTCTACAGAAAAAGATACCCGACCTACACTACTGTGTACAATACCATACTTGTCTACTTTGAAGCTTATTTTTCCTCCTTTAATTTCTTGAACCATTTTAGCCACATCCATGGTCACAGTACCTACTTTAGGATTAGGCATCAGACCTCTAGGACCTAATATTTTACCTAACTTACCGAGTTTAATCATAACGGTTGGCATGGTTATAATCACATCGATATCGGTCCAGCCTTGTGCTATTTTTTCTATATAATCATCTAAACCAACATAGTCGGCACCCGCTTTTTTTGCTTCTTGTTCTTTATCAGCGGTACATAAGACTAAAATTCTACATCTTTTACCCGTTCCATTAGGAAGAAGCACAGCCCCTCGAATCATCTGATCCGTTTTTTTAGGATCTACACCTAATCGAATTGCAACATCTATAGAAGCATCAAACTTGGTAAAAGTATTCTTTTTTACCAGTTCAACAGCTTCACTCAAAGTATGCACCTCCTTAGAAGAACTAAGTATTTTAGACTTATTAGACTTACGCTGCATGCTCATTTGAATTGCCATCTTTCTCTATCTTTTTTATTTGACCCAAGGTGGGGTACCTTGAATGGTCACACCCATACTTCTTGCTGTTCCAGCTATCATTTTCATAGCAGCATGCATATCCAAAGTATTTAAATCTTCTAACTTTTCTGCTGCAATTTTTTGAACTTGTTCCCAACTCATGTTACCTACTTTTTTTCTATTTGACTCAGCAGAACCTTTGGGTATTTCTGCCAGTTTCATAATAGAAACAGCAGCGGGAGGTTGCTTGATAACAAAATCAAAAGATTTATCTTGGTAAATCGTAATAATTACGGGAAGTATTGCCCCTTGCTTATCTTGTGTTCTGGCATTAAACTGCTTACAGAACTCCATAATATTCACTCCTTTACTACCCAATGCTGGACCTACTGGAGGAGAAGGATTAGCTGACCCACCTTTAACCTGCAATTTTACACACCCTAAAACTGGCTTCGACATATAATTTAATTTTTAAAGAAAATCCTAAAAAGAGATTTTCTTATATTAAAAAGACTTTTTAACCTGAGTATAACTCAACTCTACAGGCGTATTCCGCTCATCAAAAATTTTAACAATTACATTAAGTGTTTTTTTCTCTTCAGAGATCTCTTGAACTTTCCCAGAAAATCCTGCAAAAGGACCATCTATAATATCCACTAATTCTCCAACTACAAAAATAGTATGTAGCTTTAAATCAATAACATCTGTACCATTAGCTTTACCTATAATACGATTAACCTCTGCCTGACTTAATGGAACAGGCGGCCTATTTGCCCCCCATCCTCGAACACCTAAAAAACCTAAAGCTCCTATTATACTTTTTAAAAGTTGAACCAATAACCCATCAGAAAGATCTGCATACAATAACAAATAACCAGGAAATAAACTTCTATTTTTTACATACTTTTTCCCGTTACGAATTTCATAAACCTTCTCATAAGGTATCAGTATTTCACGAACAGTATGTTGTAAATTTTCTTTTATTAACTCTGCTTCTAAATTAGCTTTTATTTTTTCCTCTTGCTTACTTACTACCTTAAGCACATACCATTGAAACGCATCCATTACTTAGTTGATTTTTTCTACAAAGCATTAAAAAACCAGACGAAAGCTTTCTCCAAAGACCAATCCGTAAGTCCAATAAAAAGCGCAAGCATAAAAGAAACTACAAAAACAAGTATAGAACTGCTTTGTAATTTATCATAAGTAGGCCAAGTAATTTTATATCTTACTTCTTGTAGCAGATTATATATATATAATTTCGTTTTTGACATATTTTTTTATATGCACGGGTGGAGAGACTCGAACTCCCAGCCTATGGTTTTGGAGACCATCACTCTACCAATTGAGCTACACCCGTATAGCTTAAAACAACTCAACATGGCAGAAAAAGAACCAATATAATATTACTCTATAATTTCGGTAACCCTCCCAGCTCCAACTGTTTTACCACCTTCTCGAATAGCAAAACGCAAACCCACTTCCATAGCAATACTATTGATAAGCGTAACCTCTAAGTTAACATTATCTCCTGGCATAACCATTGCTATGTCTTTAGGCAATTTTATTTCTCCTGTAACATCGGTTGTTCTAAAATAACATTGAGGCCTATATTTATTAAAAAATGGGGTATGACGCCCTCCTTCTTTTTTAGTTAATATGTATACCTCCGCTTTAAATTTACTATGTGGTTTAACACTCCCCGGCTTGCAGATAATCATACCACGCTTGATATCATCTTTATCCACGCCACGAAGCAAAAGCCCTACATTATCACCGGCTTCCCCCCTATCTAAAATTTTACGAAACATCTCTATACCAGTAACCGTAGAAGTCAATTTTTCAGCACCCATACCAATAATTTCTACCGGATTACCTGAATTGATCACCCCTTGCTCTACTCTACCCGTAGCCACTGTTCCACGACCTGTAATGGTAAATACACCCTCTACTGGCATTAAAAAATCTTTATCTACCAACCTTACAGGAAGAGGTATATAAACATCTACTGCATCCATCAACTCCTTAACGGTATCTTCCCACTCCGGCACACCATTTAAGGCACCTAAAGCAGAACCACGGATAATAGGCGCATTATCACCATCAAATCCATACGCATTAAGCAAATCCCGAACCTCCATCTCTACCAACTCAATCATTTCAGGATCGTCTACGATATCCACCTTGTTCAAAAACACCACAAGTTTAGGCACACCGATCTGACTCGCTAACAAAATATGCTCCCTAGTTTGAGGCATAGGACCATCTGTAGCCGAAACTACCAAAATAGCACCATCCATTTGAGCAGCACCAGTAATCATGTTTTTTACATAATCAGCATGGCCTGGACAATCCACATGCGCATAATGCCTATTTGTTGTTTGATACTCTACATGCGCTGTGTTAATAGTAATACCTCTTTCTTTTTCTTCTGGAGCATTATCAATCTCCGAAAAAGCTGTCTTCTTAGCAAAGCCTGCCTTAGCTAAGACAGAGGTAATTGCAGCAGTTAATGTGGTTTTACCATGATCAACATGACCAATTGTACCAATATTAACATGCGGTTTTGACCGATCGAATATTTCTTTTGCCATAATTTAATACTTTCTAGATTTTTAATATTTTATATATATTTTAAAATAATCTTTTGGATCTATACCAACTTTCCTTTTTAACCTTAACATGGAGCCAATGACGGGACTTGAACCCGTGACCTTTTCCTTACCAAGGAAACACTCTACCACTGAGCTACACCGGCCCTAAAAAAGCCCAAAGAGCGGGAGACGAGGCTCGAACTCGCGACCTACAGCTTGGAAGGCTGTCGCTCTACCAACTGAGCTACTCCCGCTTAAGCTTTCTATATAAATAGAGTGGGGAGAGAAGGATTCGAACCTTCGAAGCTATAAAGCAACGGATTTACAGTCCGCCCCAATTGGCCGCTCTGGCATCTCCCCCAATATCTATAACAAGACAACGTTAAAAGAGCTATATAAACATGATTTACAAACTAAACCACACTCCATTATACTAATATGAAACTAACCTACGAAATTTATTTCTTTTCTACAAATAAGTAAGTAAAAAAGCAAAATGCATCATTAAATGACTAGAAAAAATCTATACAAATACCAATAGACCAAGGGTTGATAGGATCTTGCTTAGAAGGACCATAATCTTCTTTAAAAAGAGAACTAAAGCTATACCCACCTACTATACCAAAACGATGATAACCCAAACCAGCCTGAAGCCACACCAACAACTTGTTCAAATTAAACGCCCCAGAACGCTCTAAGCAAGCCCCGGCTTCATCATATTCTTTATAATAGATCTTAGTAAGGGCATTCATACGAAAACTAATCTTTGCACCTACCCAACCATAAAAACCCAATTTAGGGTCATCTAAAATACTATTAAACCGCAACCTCAACAAAAAATCCCCGTAAGGAACAGTAAAAATAGAACGATGCACCTTTGCCTGACCATTCCCTAAGTGATTATTAGGGTCTATTGCTTCACAACCCGTCTCTTTTGCGCCCTTTCTTATCAGCGTCTTATAGACAAACTCATCACCTTTTTTTTCTGGGGAAAAAACATAACTTAAAGAACTTAAGCCCATCCCCACACAACAAGCAAAACGAGATTTTTTTATACGAATTGCATAAAGCAACGCAATATTTCTACGGAGCAAATTAGAAAAATCAAACAACTTAATAGGAACAGTCAAGGTTTCAGACTGATGAAGGTAGTCCATCCCTACAAAATCGGTAATTAAACTATAATAGTTTTCAATAAGAGGAATGTAAGTATCTAAAGATTCTGATGGTTGAGCTTGAGTTTCGGATTGAGCTTGAGTTTCAGCAACCACTGAACTTGTCACATCCTCAGCAAATACAGGGTGAGCAACAGCAACATGGGCCCATACTAATACAAAGCATAAACAAGAAAATATTTTCTGTTTCATAATGATTCAAAACTAGGCTAAATTTTAATTTAATATAATTAGGTGATAATCTTTTATATAAAGCGGCCACTTTAAATTAGCTATAATACACTTTAACAAAGATACTTTTTTTTTACGACATCTCAAAATAACGCCTGTTATAGCCTATCGTTTCTCTATTGACCTCACTTAATAAGGTTGCCTAATTTTGAAATTATTTTTTGTTTGTTAACTTTGTATAAGTTTAGTGTTACCCATTAAGCCTATATACTGGACTTGTAGCTCAATTGGATAGAGCTCTGCACTACGGATGCAGCGGTTAGGGGTTCGAATCCCTTCAAGTCCACCAACCACTTAAATGGTGTTACTTAAGCGCTACTTAGGACCTTAAGAATTGTAACAACCGTGTAAGGGTATCTTTCAACGCTCTTCTATCGACAATCTTATCTAAAAATCCATGGTCTAAAAGAAATTCTGCACGCTGAAACCCTTTAGGCAACTCTTTACCAATGGTTTCTCGAATCACACGTGGGCCTGCAAAACAAATTAAGGCGTTGGGTTCGGCTATATTTATATCTCCTAACATGGCATAAGAAGCGGTTACTCCCCCTGTAGTAGGGTCGGTAAGTAGAGAAATATAGGGAACTTTTGCATCAGCTAACTGTAGTAGTTTGGCAGCAGTTTTTGCCATTTGCATCAACGAAAAACTACCCTCCATCATACGTGCACCTCCAGATTTAGAAATAATTAACAATGGGGTTTTGTTTTGTATACAAAAATTGATAAGTTGTGCGATTTTTTCCCCTACCACACTACCCATAGAACCTCCAATAAAACTAAAATCCATGCAAGCAATAGCCAAAGGAATTTTATTAATGGTTCCATAGGCTGTCCGTACCGCATCTACTAAAGCGGTCTGCGCTTGTGCTTGCTGAATCCTCTCTACATAAGCTTTATTATCTACAAAGGTAAGAGGATCACTGGATTGAAGGGTTGCATTCAACTCCGTATATTGACCATCATCGAACAACATAGCAAAATATTCCTTGGAACCAATAGGAAAATGATACCCATCATCTGGCACAACGTATAAGTTTTCTTGCAATATTTTAACATGTATGACCTTGCCCCTAGGGGTTTTTAACCAAAGCCCATCTGGCAACTCTTTTTTAGCTGAACTTGGGGTTAGAATGCCCTTTTTTTTTCTTCTAAACCAACTTAAATTATCGTTTATTAAACTCATCTTACATTAAAAGTAAACCACCATAAACCATAATAGACTACCCAATATACTAAATTAAGATGAACTCGAGACGAGATTATCTATAAAAAGTTCCTTAATAAGTACCAGTATACCATAAGCATCCGTAAATATAGCCCCCTATAGTAGACGCTGGCAATGGATTTAATGGCTAAAATTTTATAATTTCATCTTACAGCATGAGCTGCCATGGCGGGCATTTAATGCCATACGTACGCCCTAAGTTTTATTAATTTATTAACAATAACCAAACCATAAATTTATATACGATAAAAAAATACCATACTTCTTTGTTACTAACCGCTATTACCCATTTCGGCTGTATGCATAGTCAAAAGCTAGGTATAAAGCGATGTCACGCAGATGACACTTCCTCAACTCCGCCTAATCGGTTATGTTATACAATCACACCTGTCACCATATTAGGCACTTCTGCACCTGCTGAAGGTAGAGAAATCTACTCAGCAGATCCAAGTGAATCCTGCATAGAAAACAAAAAAATAAGCAAACAGCATAACATAAGTTTGTTTCTAAAAAAAATAAATAAACCACCAGCTGTAGCTTCAGCAGCTGAATTGGCAATGATGGGAAAAATCTTGCGCAACAGACCAACCCTATGGAATGAAGAAGACGAGAGTTACGAAAACGAGAGTAACGAAGAAAAAAAAGGAATATTTAATCACAGTTTTTGATTGTTTAACAAAGAGGGTAGATTCTTGCACTAGTTGCACTAGTTGCAATAATTGCGATAGTTTTAATTCCGATAGTCGCAAGAGTACTAAAGATACTAGAGCTGAGCAACTGTACAGCTGTCCTATGTTTTCCTTGCATCAACGTAATATTTAATAAGAGTATATTCCTTGAAAATGGATGGTATCAGTGTCCTGGTTGTAAGCAGTTTATGGGCAAAAGCAATCTCCTCAACTATCTTTATCGGACTATACTAAAACCAGCATACGAACCATGCCGAAAGGATTTATTATATTTTCTGTCCAATTGTACAAAAAAGTGTGTCCACGTAATGAGTCAGTTGATAAGATTACAAATAGTACACTGTAATGGTTCTCATAAAGAGACTAAACATAACATGGACTGGACTATTAGAGAATTAATTAGCTTCAACAAGCTTACGAGTGATATATGTGAACATATAGATACTCAGATTCTTCGACGCTTAATTGCGCAATATAAAGAAAGTAATAACTGTTGTAAATATAAGCTTTTGCAGATGGCCTCAGCGCAAAAAAATCAAGTATTACAAGAACAGCTTATTGAGGAATCCCATAAGCATAACCTACTAGATCTTA
>JAIETQ010000070.1 GCA_019744995.1 Amoebophilaceae bacterium | reverse complement strand
TAAAAATACTTAAAGTTAAGCAATACAAAGGAACCCTTTTATATAAAATCTAATCCAGAGTTGACGTTAATTTATCAAAAATACTTAATAAACCTGAAATATCTTCTCTTTTATAGGGTAAAGTTAGGAGCTATTTATGTGATCGAATAGTGCAATTCCACCTCTTTGCCACAAAAAGCCAGGGATATTTTCCGGTTTTCCGCTTGACCAAAGTGGCTATAGGCACTATTGATGGGGGTATCATATTCATCAATCAATACCCATACTTTTCTATTGTAATGTTATGGATTAATCGAAGTATAGCCCAAAAACTCTCCAATCGAATTGGATCTATATAGATATTTCCATATTATAATAGAAAAACCACCTTACTTTTTCTATTAAATTAAAGCTGTAACCTTTTATCAGCCATGAGCATAAACCCCGTTTTAACCGCTGTCTTGATTTTCTTTTTAGTTTCCCTGATTGTAGGGCTTTGGGATGTAAAGAAAACAAAAACTTTTCAACAATTTGCTGTAGGAGATAGAAAGTTTTCTACACCCACATTAGTCGCTACAATTGTTGCTACTAATTTCGGAGGGGGATTTTTATTTCGTGACCTAGAACAGATTTATACCAACGGGTTGTATTATGGATTAGCTGGTATAGTAAGTGCGTTAGGCTTTTTTTTTATTATTAGCTACTTTATAGCTCCACGCATGGGAGAGTTTATCCATCACTTTTCTATAGCAGAGTCTATGGGCTCTATTTTTGGTAAGTATGTTAGGGTAATCACCGCTCTGTCTGGTATGCTATATTCAGTTGGTTCAGTTGCTATTCAATTAAACATTATTTCTAAAGTCATTAAATTATATTGTAAGACAGATGGGAATATTCCTATCTATATTGCCATAGGAGTCGTATTGGTATACTCTACCTTTGGGGGTATTAAGGCAATTACTTTTACTGATGTTATTCAGTTTATTACTTTTAGTACATTAATTCCTGTATTAATCTACTTAGTAAGTACCCATATACATAGTTATAAACCTGTTTTAACGCTGCTTACTACCCATCCTAATTTTGACTTAAGACAGGTAATTGGGTTACACCCTAAATTTATAAATACTTTAATTTTAACTTTTATATTCTTTTTTCCTATTCCACAACCATCTGTTATGCAACGCATGTATATGGCAAAAAATGTATATCAGGTGCGTTCTTCATTTAATTATACCATTATTATTAGTATAGTATTAAAAACAATTGTGCTTTTTTTAGTCATTGCATTACTAGCTCATAGTGAAACACTTAACCCAAAAGAATTATTGGAATATATCTTAAAAGTACATAATTATCTTTGGCTAAAAATTTTTGTATGCGTAGGCGTACTATCTTTAGCTATGTCTACAGCTGATTCAAATTTACATGTTGCTTCGGTATTATTTACTCATGATATAGTAACCGTATTTAAATGGAAACCTAAAAATAAATTAATAGTAGCTCATATATGTTCTGTACTGGTAACGTTATTAGCAACTTGGCTTTTTTCTGTAGAAAAAGATCTATTAAATTTAATATTACATACATTCAGTTTTTATAAACCGATTGTATCAGTCCCTTTTATGATGGCTATTTTTGGCTTTCGACCTAGCTCTAAGTCCGTACTATTAGGTATGGCAGCAGGTGCGTTTACCATTCTAGCTTTTAAAATGAGATGGATCACTTGTTTAAATAGTCAATATGATGTTTTTCCTGCTATACTTATGAATTTTTTATTCCTAGTAGGCAGTTATTATTTATTACCTAAAGTAGCCGGTACCGGTTGGGTAGGAATTAAAGATGATACGCCTTTACGTCTAGCAAAGCAAAATAAAACACACAAAAGCATCGCCTTTAAAAAAGCCCTTAAGGACTTTAGTTTACCCCATTACCTAGAAAAGCTATTACCTACAGACCATAAGTCATTTTTTGCATTGGGGCTATATGGTCTTATCACCGCATTTATGCAGTTGGTAGGTGGCCAGTCCAATCTCCTGGTACCGATTGTTTTCATGGGATTTTCTAGCTCTATAGCCATATACCCCATTATAAAAGATCGTATATCGATCTATAGACATATAGTTGCCTACCTCTATCCCTTGTTTATCTTTATCCTACTTTTTCTATCTAGTAGTTACATGTTATCTTGTTATGGCTATCGTATGTTAGTGGTGCAGCTGTTTTTAACCAACATAGCGGTAGCCTTATGGTTCTTGCCTTGGCAGGTGGTTGTAGCCATGGTGGCTATCACCTTAACGATGATGCATAGTATGGCTCCTATAAACCTAATAGAGCTAGTAGTCAACGGAAAATGTTTCTTTATCCTACTTTTTTTTATCGCCCTCTATATAATAATCTTATCTTGGAAATTACGATTTCAGCGGCTTGATTTAAACTTACTTTGTTTAAATCAAGAAAAAGCAGTAGACCAAGTCACAAAACTCAAACGTATGCAATCCCATCATTATGCCAACCAATTGGCTTATGGTGGTAGTTATGAAGATACGATTATTCCTGAAATTACCGATGAACTGGCCATAGTTACTCAACATAGTAACTTATCAGCAGCAGAAAAAAAACAACTGGCTAAACTCATAGATCGTCTGCATGGGTATAAACAGTTTGTAGAAGAACTACTTTATAATAGAGCCTATCATTTGCCCTTAACTCAGCAAACCGTAGTTATTCAAGAAGTTATCCATAACATTATACAAAGACTGGCTATGATAGATAGCCAAGTAGCGGTGGTGGTCAACCAACAGACGGCCCATACGACCCTCTGTGCCGATCCTACCATATTAGAAGAATTATTCAAAAAAGGGATCCAGTACATCATAGATAGCCCTGGTGTAGATGCATTAGAGCCCATCTATCTCCACATCATGGATACCTCGATCCATTACAGCTTGAATACAACAGGAACCTTTAACAAAATTTTACCTGCCTTAGCCTTTATCCTTACTACCCAACAGGGCACTCCTTTTATAGAGTCAGTCTATAGAGAGACATTAGATAATAGGGTTAATATTGCTGCCCAAAATACGCATGAGCTTGATAAGCACACTATACTCCGTATTGTAGAGGCGCACTATGGTTGTTTTTTTATAGCGGAGCGTTCGTCTCTGCTTACGTTGTATCATATATTACCTCTAGATTTAAATGAGATCAGAGATGAAGTCATGAATAGTTTACCCTACGTTCCCGATCTTACCTTTGCAGAAACAGTTGAATCTATAGCACAAGAGCAATCGCTGACCAAGCTATTGGTTCAAGAGAGCTGTTTAACCCAAGCGCAGGTCACCCATACGCTTCAATTTATAAAATATTGCCATGGCAATCAAAGAAGGGATTCTGGGGAACCTTATTATATCCATCCCATGGCAGTAGCTGAACTGTTGCTGGAAGAAACCAAGGATCCGGCAGCTATTTTAGCTGCCTTGCTCCATGATGTAGTCGAGGATTCTCCTTTATTCAGCTCTTGTATAAAAAGTAGGTATGGGAGCGAGGTTGAGGCATTGGTAGCTACGGTTACCCATATGGGCAGTTCTTTTCGTAAGAAAAAGCTCAGTAAAAAAGAGGCGGAAGAACAGTTGCGCAGGTGTAAAGATATCCGTGCCATACAAATAAAAATTGCAGACCGCTTGCACAATGTACTTACCTTGGAACATCGCCCTATAGAAAAACAGGTAAAAGTAGCCCGACAGACCTTAGATTTTTATATTCCTTTTGCTGAGTCGGTGGGCATCACTACCCTTACTAAACTACTCCGCATGCGTTGTGAGGAGATCCTGCATAGGTATGAAAAAGCCAAATGAAGATAAGGTGTGTAGATTTCCAGTTTGGTGTGCGCTATGCAATCGAATAATCCAAGGCTACGGCTTTGCCACAAAAAGCCAGCAAGGGGTCTGTCCATTTAAGTGTGGAAATTATTTTTCAGGCCCTTAAATTCTATTTTCAAATTTAATCAAAAAATGAGCCATAGCCTCATTCCAATTAGCTATTGGCATAGTCCATTTTTTTGTAATATAATTAATAGTTAGGTATAAAGTTTTAAAGACAGCTAAATCATTAGGAAACACTCTTTTATTTTTGGTAACCCTTCGAAATTGACTATTTACGGATTCAATCGCATTGGTAGTGTAAATTACCCTACGAATGGCCCCTGGGTATTGTAAAAAAACGATTAAACTGGTCCAGTTAGCATACCAAGATTTAGCTATTTGCGGGTATTGTTTATCCCATTTGCTGGCAAAGGTTTCTAAAGCTATAAGTGCTTGATCTTCAGTAGTCGCTGTATAAATCGGCTTTAAATCAGCTGCTAAAAGCTTCCTATCTTTATAGGAAACGTATTTGAAGCTATTTCTAAGTTGATGGACGATACACAACTGGTGTTCCGTTTTGGGGTATACAGCAGCTATAGCATCTGACATACCAGTTAAATTATCTGTACAAGCAATAAGCATATCTTGCATGCCTCGATTTTTTAGTTCTGTTAAATTCCCTAACCAAAATTTAGCTCCTTCATTTTCGCTCATCCACAGCCCTAAAACATCTTTGATACCAGATTTATCTATACCTAAGGCAACATAAACTGACTTATTAATAATGCGCTTATCTTGTCTAACTTTAACTACAAAACAGTCAAAAAATACAATAGCATAGACCGATTCTAGCGGACGATTTTGCCATATTTTAACATCTTCAATAACAGCTTCTGTGATGTTACTTATCAGGCTTTCGCTAACTTCTGCTCCGTATAGCTCTTGTATTTGAATCTGAATATCAGATAAACTCATACCCTTAGCATATAAAGATAAGATCTTATCATCTAAACCAGGGATTCTTGTTTGGCGCTTAGTTAATAAAATAGGTTCAAAACTAGAGGATCTATCTCGAGGAACTTCAACTTGTATAACTCCATTATCGGTGATAACTTGCTTGCTAGATAAGCCATTACGTGAATTGTCTGAATCAGTACGATCATATTTACTGTAACCTAAATGGGTATCCATTTCTGATTGTAACGCTTTTTCTACAAGGCGTTTACTTAATTGTTTAAGTAAACCGCCTTGGTCAAAAAGCGTAGATAGATCTACTCCCTCTTGGATCAGAACATCTATGGCGCGGCTTATACCGTCTTGGGGGTGGTTTTTCTTTTTCATCTTTTTAGGCGTTATTTTTTATTTAAATATACAACCTGAAAAATATTTACACATCTAGTTAGACAGACCCAATAACTAATTTGAATTAGCCTTAAGAGACTGCTGCTTTACTGCTTCAATCTGATTGCCCCAACCCACTATATTTGCCATCAATTCTTTCCATTGGACATTACCCATTTGTTCTATTTTTAACACTTCGACTAAGCAATCAAATGCCACCATGGACAATAAATCTTGTTGATCCTGGATGCGAAGATTTGTTTGATAATCCTTAATGCGTTCCGCTAATAGAACAGCTGCTTGTCTTACAAAAGATTCATCTGCTGGTTTTACCTTCATAGGATAAACCCGATCACTGATTTTAATTTTTATGGATAGCATTTCCATTTGTTAAGTTTTTTCAAAATAAGCTAAACAACTATCTATTTCCTTGATAAGCGCGTTAATTTGAGCAACTAATGTCCCCTCTTTATTAGCCTTTAATAGCTTCTTTTTATCTATAGATAGATCTAGGTTTCCTAACCCCTCTTTTAATGCTTTATTTTCTTCTAGTAATGCTTCAATTTTTTGCTGGTAGCCTTTATGGTCTTCTAATAAACTGGCAAGCAGGGCTTCAAAGTGCGCTATCACCAATTGATTAGGATGAGCTGATTTATCTTCTGATAATGGCATGTAAATCACGTTCGAAAGTATGTATCAGATGATCCATAATCTTATCAATACTTTTTTCATCTAGTGTACGTTGGTTATCTTGTAACATAAAGCTTATGGTATAAGATTTTTTATCGGATGGCAGCTGTTCTCCTCTATACGAATTAAAAAGATGCATGCTTTGAATCTTTTTATCTCCTTTTTGCATAACAAAATCTTTTATCGACTGAAACGAAAGGTGATGGTCTATCACTAAAGAAAGATCTCTTTTTACAACAGGAAATTTAGCCATAGGTTTATAAACGGCACTCGGACGGATCAGATTCATCCATGCACTCCAGTCGATAGTTGCAAAGAAAACTGGTTGCCTTATGGAAAAATAGGCTAATATAGCGGTTTTTACCGAACCAAAAGTTATTATATTTTGGTTCGCATAGGTCACCTGAACCGCTTGATCATAGTATGGATCGGTTGCTTCTTTGTAAGAAATATCCAATAAACCTAATTTTCTGGTTATTTGTTCTATAATATGCCGTAAACTAGATAATGTTACAGGACCTAGTTCCCTGATCCAGTTGGTAGGCTCAATTTGCCCGGTCAACCAAATGGATAATTTTTTTTCTTGGTTATAGGTTGCCTTATCGGTAAAATAAGTATGGCCAAATTCAAACAATTTTAAATCATTTTGGCGATGTGCCAGGTTATACGCAATCACCTCCAAACCACTAAACAGCAAAGAAGTGCGCAATAGGTTATTCGATAAACTAATTGGATTAAGAATAGAAATCCCAGGTGCGGTAGTAGGATCAAATTGTGTAACATAATCTGCTTTAATTAGAGAATTGGTCCAGATTTCACAACAACCAAAAGCAACCAGCAGCTGACTTACCTCTTGTTCTATTTTATACTGGTGATCTATCTTACCTTCAGGAGCCAAATAGGTGGCTGAGGGCTGCCCCATGATCGGTATAGCATCATACCCATAGATGCGTGCAATTTCTTCTATGAGGTCAACGGCTGTAGTAACACCTACTCTATAAGTGGGTACCTTGGCTGTAAATCCTTGATCAGTTTCTGCTTCGATGGCAATGTCTAAGCGGCCTATAATTTCCTTAATCAATACTGGATCGATAACGGTACCCAACAGTCGGTTTATTTTTGCATAGGTAATGGGAATTGTAGCGCAAGGTAATACCGTAGGGTAATATGCTACCAAATCTAATACAACTACATCAGCCATCATCGCTTGTAGCAATAAAACAGCTCTTTTTAAAGCAAAACAAGTGATATGCGGGTCGGTACCTCGTTCAAATCTAAAGGAGGCATCTGTTTTTAGTCCATGTGTTTGCGCCGCACTCCGTACAGTTGCTGCATTAAAATAGCCACTTTCTATAAAAATATCTTGGGTAGTATCTCTGATACGTGTGGTTAGTCCTCCCAATATACCAGCCATGGCAATAGCTCCACCTCCATCACAAACCATTAACTCCTGCCCCGTAAGTGTTCTTGTGATTCCATCCAGTCCTACAAAGAGGCTACCAGGTGGCAGTTGTTTTATCTTGATGGCTTGACCTTGGATCTGCTCGTAATCAAAAGCATGTAACGGTTGACCTAATTCATGTAGCACAAAATTGGTTACATCCACCACATTATTAATAGATTTAACGCCAATATTTTCCAATCTGCGGCGTAACCATTGAGGTGCAGGTTGAATTTTTATATTTTTTAACACAACCCCACTATAACGTGGGCATAATTCAGCATTAACTGCACCGATTTGTAGGGGACAAGCTAAAGAAGAAGTCTTAAAAGCTTCTACCGAAGGCAATGTAATAGTAAGATTTAAAATGGCTTTAAGTTCCCTAGCTATGCCAATATGAGAACAGCCATCTCCCCTATTGGGTGTAATCTCAATTTCTAAAATCTCATCCACCTCCTCTTTAAAGCATGCCTTTGCCGCTGTACCAGCAGGTAGTGTAGTGTCTAATACAATAATACCCTCATGGTCTGCCCCTAATCCAATTTCATCTGCTGCACAGATCATACCTTCTGATAGCACGCCTCGTATTTTCACTT
>JAIETQ010000003.1 GCA_019744995.1 Amoebophilaceae bacterium | reverse complement strand
GAAGCAGTATCAGATAAGGCAAAAATTCGTGCTTGATTGGAAATATGACAAGATTGAATCCCCAAATCAAGTAAAATTACGCCTATGACCAAACCAAATATATGTTTACCTAAGAGCAAAAAACAGAGATAACTTAAAATAACAATTACTATTGCCCATGAAATGGTAGTTTCAGGACTACGACGATCCGCCATCTTCCCAACCACTGGCGCAGCAATCACACCAATAACACCCACTAAACCAAAAATACCCACGACCTGTGGACCAAAGCTGTACTGTGGCGAAGCTAGCCAAAATGGTAGCGTGGTCCAAAAAATGCTAAAGACCGCAAAGGTTAATCCACCACTTAATGCTGCACTTCGTAGCGTTTTTTCTTGCTTGACGATCTGAAACATGGATAAAAATAAATCCAGATACTTTACGGATTGCGCATTATGATAATTTGGTAAGTAAAAAACAACCATTATAACAATAAAAAGCATTAATCCAGAAGCAATGAAATACACCATATGCCAGCCAAAATATTCACCAATAAATCCACTAACGGTGCGCGACAACAATATTCCAATAAACAATCCAGACATTATTTTGCCAATTACAGCGCCACGCTTTTGAGCATCCGCCAATTCAGCACCCAATGGAATAATTAGCTGTGGGGTTACGAAAAAAACCCCCAACAGCAGCGTTGCAATCAAAAACACCCATAAACTATTGGTAATCCCAATAATCAATAAAATTATTGCAGCACCAAGAGCAACGCTACAAATTAAGCGTTTCTTATTGACCATATCTGCCAAAGGTAAGATGAATAACATCCCAATGGCATAGCCAATCTGAGTTAACATCGCAGCACTCCCCACCGTGGTTGGACTGACCTGAAATGAAATACCGACCTCCGATAACAATGGTTGGAGGTAATAAAGATTAGCAACACTGAACCCAGTAATTATTGCTAAGAGGAGTAATAAACGTGAAGTTAAAATAGGTTTCATAAAAATAACGCTCTTCTAATTTGATTTATTTGATATTAAATTTGTAACTATTGCTTGGAGGGCTCGTCATAGACTAAAATATATAACGAGCATTTTGAGGGGTAAAAACCACAGCCTAACAAAATAACGACTAATCGATTGGATTATTTTTGTATGCAAGGTAAATTGATATCATAAACTTTATTACCATAAACATAAGTAGCATCTATAATTCGATCATCACCTAATGAGCTTATCGAAAATAAATAGTCCAAAAGATCGTGCGAATTTTCTAAGCGATAATTTAATAATTCATTCGCCGCAGTATCAATTACAATGAAATCAGCTTCTTTGCCTACTTCCAAACTACCAATATATTGATCCAGTTGTAATGCTTTAGCCGAGCCAAGAGTTGCCGAATACCATCTAGTCAAGGTTTCCAATTTAAACGAATTTAGCATACCAACTTTATACGCATCATCCATAACACGGAACATAGATAAAGTATTTCCAGCCGCCCAATCGGTTGCTAGCGCAAATTTGGCATCTTTTTCAATTGCGATATCATAACGAAATAAACCACTACCTAAATAATTATTACTAGTTGGACAATTCGCCAGAATCGCACCTTTATCAACCATCCGAGACCACTCACTGTCGGATAAATGAATACAATGTCCGTAAATTGATTTATCATTGACCAAATCATATTTTTCATAAACCGCTAAATAATCTTCTGCCCACGGAAATTTAGCTAACGTATCTTCAATTTCATTCTTATTTTCACACAAATGACTTTGAATATAAACATCAGGATGCGCATGAACAAAATCTTGACAAAGTTGTAGTGTTTCTTCAGTGCAACTTAAGGCAAAACGCGGAGTTAAAGCATAAGCGATTCGACCTGTGTTATGCCATTTTTGATACAATTTTTCACTAATTTTCATGCTTGTAGCTGGAGAAGTTATTAGTTCATCATTCCCATCAGTCATAATCGTATTTCCCATAATTACTCGCATATTGTATTTATGCGTAATTTCAAATAACACATCCGCGCCATCATATGAACTTGGCAGATAAGCACAAATTGAAGTTGTTCCATTTTTAAATAACTGATTTAATAAAATTTCATATTCACGCCGAGCAGAAATATCACTTTTAAATGCAACCTCACTAGGAAAGACATAATTATTCAACCAGGTCAATAATTTTTCACCATAGGCACTAACTGCCGAAGTTTGCGTTGCATGCATATGTGCATCAATAAAACCAGGCGTAATTAACTTATTACTATAATCTACAAGATTATCTTCGGCTTGGATTTGTTTTTTAATAATACTATAATCACCAACTGCAGTAATTATGCCGTTCTCAACCGCAATAACGCCATCACGTAAGAAAGTGAATTTTCCTTCATCCACAAACAAACTATCTGGAATTACACCTTGAATATTAGCCAATGTTGCAGTATGGTTAAACGTAAAAATTTTGCCACGATAAAATGTTTTCATAATTGATAATCCTTAATAAAATATTTTGTTTAAATGTTGTTTAATTTCTTATTTAATTTTTGCAGTAAAAAATAGACTGCTAATAAAACTTGCGGCTAGAATCACTACCAGCACCGATAAACCAAGATTGTAGTGATGCCACGCTTGCTGAATAATTGGCTGATCTAATAAAGTGTAGGGTGTAACACCTGAATTTTTTGCCAATTTGTATGAGTTATTACCAATAATCATTCCAATACCAGGTTGTAAAATCAATCCCGCAAACAAATATGCTATCGTTAAAACCAATGAATTACCCAACGAACGCAAATTAACATCTTTAAATGCGACTTGTACTTCTTGAAAAGCCAACATTCCACCACCACAACCAATACCAAACAACAATTGCACCGCAGAACTAATCACAAATGCTTCATTAGTTGGAAAACGGACATATAATGTTACAATCATTGAAACCAATAATAACAAACTAAAGCTAGCAGCAATCAAACGGTTACGCTTATATTTAGTCGATAACGATCCTGCAATTACCCCACCAATGGCAATACCAAGTGGAATCATACCGTTAAGAATAATCGCTTTTTGTGATGACATTTGGAAAATAACTTCACGATATTGAACATTGAATAGATCGGCATATGCCAAAATAGTCGCAAAAATCCCCGCAAAATAAATAGTTGCCGCAATAAAACGTTTATTCAATAGAATAATTTTCAAGTTTTTAAATAGTGAACTTTCATTTTGTTCACTTACTAACTGAGTTTTATTCGGTAAAAAAATGAAGATTAATACTGCTGCAACAATTAGTAAAAAGCCAATTATATTGTATGCTATTTGATATGAATAAAAGCTAATTAAACTACTACCAAAAATTGCAATTAATCCTGAAGCCACATTACCAACACTTTGGCTCAGTGAAGCAAAAAAAGCAAACTGCTTATTAAATTCCATTTCAACGACATACAGCACACCAACAAACGTGCAACCAAGTCCAAGACCAATTATCACCCGTGCAATCATTAACAAAGAGAAGGTATGAGTATTCGCAAACAAAAATACACCACCTGCGGCAAGCAATGCTGATACACCCAGCAGTAATTTTGTAGATATTTTATTAATTAAATATCCAGAATAGAGCTGTGAAAAAGCAAAAACGGCAAAAAAAGTTCCTGACAAAATGGCTAATTGAGTACTACCTAAATGGTTAGCTAATTGAATCGGCATGGCATATGCACCAAATAATACCGAACACATGATGCTGATCATAAACAAAAATTCAGCTGAGATCCAACGACAATAACTTAATGATTTCATATTCTATTCTCCTAATTTAATTAATTGATTATCAGGAATATACCTCAATCTACAGGTATATTCCATCGACTGCCGTGTGGCAGATTACTTCATTTTATTACCCATAATATAGGTATGCGCCACTGAGCGATCATCACCAATAATTTGCAAAGCAAATAACAGATCACTAATGCTCTCGCTGCGTTCAGAACGAATGGATAAATCCTGCGTGCTTTTAGAATCTAACACAATAAAATCGGCTTCTTTACCACTCTCAAAGCTCCCAACATATTCATCAATCGCCATTGCACGAGCCGCACCAAGCGTAGCTAAATAATAATTTTCAAGCGGATCTAATGGCTCGACTGCACGCGGATTATCCGCAAAAGCCTTACGCAGTTGAGTAACTTTATATGCTTCTCCCATAGTTTTAAGCATCGACAATGTCGTACCAGCAGCATAGTCTGTACCCAAACCAACGGTTGCACGGTATTTATTGGCTTTTTGTAAATTAAATAACCCACTACCCAGAAATAGATTTGAGGTCGGTAGAAATGCGCAAGATGATTTTCTAGCGGCAATTAATTCAACCTCATGATCATCTAACCACACGCAATGACCCATAATCGTTTTTTCGCGCATTAAACCATAATTATCATAAACTTCTGTATAGCTTTTTAGTCCAGGGAACAAATCACCAACCATATCACCTGATTCTTTATTCTCCGCAAGATGGACTTGAATATGCACCTCTGGATAATCTAGGATTAATGCTTGCGTTGCTTCCATCTCGGCTGGGCTAAGTAAATATGCGGAACGTGGGCTAATCGCATAATTAGTCCGACCCTTACCATTCCAACGCTCAATCAAAATTTTATTAAAATCATAGACTTCGTGAGGTGGCAAACATGCGTACTCAGGTGTATTTACATCCATATAAGCACTGCCACAAATAACGCGCATATTGCGTTTTAATGCGGCTTCAAATAAAGCATCCGATGAAGTTGGTGAAATAGTTGCAAATATTGCGGCACTAGTTGTCCCGTGTTTAATTAATTCATCCAAATACAGGTTAGCAATTTTATCGGCATATTTACGGTCAGATAATTTTCTTTCAGTTGGAATCGTGTATTTACCCAACCATTGAACCAATTGCTCACCATATGAACCGACCATTTCCATTTGCGGATAATGCACATGAGAATCCATTAACCCAGGTGTAATTAACATCCCCGTATAATCAATAACCTGAGCTTGAGGATACTTAGCTTGTAAATCAGTGTAATTTCCTGCCTCAACAATTTTTCCAGCTTCAACATATAAAACCCCATCATGAAAATACTCATATGCATTTTCATTGAAACGAGGATTGTCTGTAAAATAAAAAACCGAGCCTTTGTATGCAGTTAATTTGGTGCTAGTTAATACGTTAGTCATTTTATTTTTCCTTTAAGAAGTTGTTTTGTTCAGAACGTTATTCTAATTTTTAATCAAAAAAATAGGTACTGGGTTTTTACACAGGTTACTGCTGGACACACAACGCATATCGACATAACAAGCTGAAATTATTATAATTGACTCATAAAATATGTTTTTAATCTTAGCGCAAATAACACAATAACCGGCACTAAAGAATATAAATTCATCAATAAGTTTACATTTAGGCATTGACAACTCATCATTAACCACCTTAAAGCTCAGAGTAAAAATAAAATCTCCAGCGCAAAACAATTATTCCGTAATTGAGCGTATATGTTCTACTAAGTAGCTCAAACAAATGCTTAGTATTTAAAATGTTCAGGAGTTATGACTCCGTACTAAAAATACCTGTGCAAAAACCCAGTTTTAATCTTTACCAGAAAAATAGATAATACAGTCAGTAAAAAAACAAATTATCAAAAGGAGCATAAATCATGAAAAAATTAATTATCGCGCTATTAACACTTACAAGCCTGACTGCATGCAATAGTGGTAGTGGAGAGCAGTATAACAATCAAAATAATCATTCTAATGCACCTACCGCGGTTGTAAGTAGCCAACCTTTACCACAGCCAATACCGAGTGTGCCAGCTGGGTTTGAAAATGACAATAACCTATGTCAAACAAGAAGTGCAATGAATAACTCTGGGAAATTCTACCTTCTTGTTGGAACTGTCAGCAGTAACCCACTCTATCAGGATGGAGCAATGCAGGAAAGTGTTGAACTCTCTCATACACACTTCCATGTTTTACCATCTGGCGAAAGTAATCCAGAAAATTATTATGATGTAGCCGCTGATAATGTTTTTGCGACTGGTTATGATCAAGACCAGCCTAATAAGTTAGTTCCCGCACCATTAAATTCTTTGGTCCCTGGAACTCAAGTTGAATTATGTGGAATTACTTATGCTGATAAAAATCCACAAAGCGGTGTAATTTCAAATGGAATTCATTGGGTACATATTGCCAACCAACAAATGACGGAAGGTGGCTGGACTAAAATCATTAATCCAGACGGGATAATCGGTGATAATTTAGAAAATAATACGGAGTATTTATATTTATGGCCATCAGTTAATTAATAATTTATTCTTAAGCTTAAATGCTAAATGGAACTGGAACGCTGATACAGTACCTCTGGATCAATTCCAAGAATAAAACATTTTAATTGCTAAATGATGTACCAATTTAATTTTATACACGGGTAGTTACATAAGAAATAGCCACGCTATAGCTTGCCTTAAACTAATTACCTAGCTCTAATTAATCTGCATCAAATGACTTACCTGTGCAAAAACCCAGTTTTAATATTTTTAGCGAAACACTATAATAACGTCTATGCAAAATAAACATTTAATCACGGAGATTATTATGAAAAAACTACTTATCACACTTCTTCCTTTAATAGCACTAACCGCTTGTGTTGGCAGTAATTCAGAACAGACTCAACAGACTGTAAATAATAACTCTGTTCAACAAAGCGCCCAACCGACAATTGATCCTACTACCATCGGATTTGCAGCAAATTTTGCCGCTCAAAATGCAAATTTACAAATTGCGTTTGCACCATATTTTGAGTCAAACAGCCAACACAATGCCAATGAATGCCCTAATGCACAGGAGATTTATGCAACCACCATTTCTCCTATAATAAAAATGAGTGAAAGTTCAACTTTGGACAGCTTATGGAAAAGTGATGAATATTTTAACTGCAATGCGGGAATTACCCAATTAGTCGTAAATTCAATTACCAGCGCTAAACAGTCAATTCGTGCTGCCGTATATGACTTTAACAACCCAGATATTGCTTATGCGTTAATAGAAGCAAAACGCAATAATCCACAATTGGACATACAGGTCATTGCAGACAAAGCCAACTTAACAGATACTAATTCGATGATTGCGGTACTTAAAGATAATGATATTCCAGTATATATCGCTTCTGCTTATGCAATCATGCATAATAAATTTATCGTAATTGACAATCAATCAGTTGAATATGGCAGTTTTAACTATTCAACTACAGCAGCGACACGCCAAGCAAATAATGCAATTTGGATCAATAACCGCAATATCGCAGCTAGTTATACTGAGCGTTGGAATGAAATTCGAGCCAATCAAGCAACCACTGTTTACCAAACCAATCAGTCACAATATTCGGAACAACCTTTTGATTCTGGTGTGCCAGTGGTTGCTAGTGAGAAAACCGAAGTTAACGGTAAACAAATTTACACTTTGTCCATGAATGATACCGATATCAATACGGTACATAATTTAGTGAATACCGAAAGTGCCATAATTTGCCCAGCATCAATAAGCGCCTTAGGAGCAACTTGTTTATCCAATTATGCCTATTACTCTCAAGGAACTAATTATCAAGACTCTCCGTTTTACCAAGCAATAAATAATGCTCAAAAATCAATTCACATTGCAATCTTTACTTTTACCGATAAGGCACTTGTAGATGATTTAATTGCGGCTAAAAATCGTGGCATAACTGTGCAAATTGTCGCGGATTATTCACAAGGAACCCAACCTTATAGCACGGCTGGATTTGAAAAACTAATTCAGAATGGTATTGAAGTTAGGATAAATAAATCCTATGAATTATTACATGATAAATACATGATTGTAGATGGTAATACTGTAGAAACAGGAAGCTATAATTATACGTCTTCAGCACAAACAAAAAATGCCGAAAACTATCAAATTTATCATAATAATCAAGCATTAGCGCAACTTTATCAACAAGATTGGCAGGCAATTTTTGATCAAGGTTACCCTTATCAAACCCCAGCCCAATAAACTTTAGCCCAAGGAATAAGAACAGATTTTGTAAAATGCTAAATGCAATTGCTAAGCTCCGCACTTGTACAAGCAAAGAAATCTGTTCATTCTAATAGCATCTTAATTTTACACTAGAAATTTAATAATCTCATCACATTAATAAACATCAATATGTCCAGCAGGTAATTTAATATTCACCATTAAATCTTGCGGGATAATTTGATAAAAGCCTAAATTAATTAATTTATCGTATAGACCATCACGAGTATAAACATCAAACTTAATGCGTAACTGATT
>JAIETQ010000063.1 GCA_019744995.1 Amoebophilaceae bacterium | reverse complement strand
TAAAAAAGCCAGCTCTTTTTTAGCGGCTGTGCAAATTTGTTGCATTGCTGTTTGGTGTGGCATCTTATGACGACACTATCTAGAAACTTCCTGTTTGTTAGATCTTGCCATTGTCCGTGAGGCGATCGATATGATTAAACAGCTCCATCAAGGGCAATTTCGTAAATCAGGGGAGCCTTTTTATACCCATCCCGTGACGGTGGTTACTATTTTGTTGACCATGACACAAGATCCTGATGCGGTTTTGGCGGCTTTATTGCATGATGTAGTCGAGGATACTCCAATCTCTTTAGAGCAGCTTGCTTATCAATATGGCCAAAAGGTAGCCTATTTGGTGCAACAAGTAACCAATGTAGATCCTACGGGTAAAAAGACAAAGCTGACAGAAGGAGAAACCCACGAACAGTTGGCTGCTTCTTCAGATAAGTATGCGCTTATGATTAAGCTAGCAGACCGTTTGCATAATATGCAAACGGTGGGTGTACATAAACTAGACAAGCAGTAAAAAGGGCCTGTTTAACTAACCTTTTTCGCATTGCGTGTCGTTATCGTTGCCACCTCTTCTAATGTCATCGATTTAATAGCCGCAACCTTTTCTGCGATATACAATAAGTGCGCAGGTTCATTACGTTTACCCCTATGGGGTACCGGTGCCAAGTAAGGACTATCTGTTTCTAAAACCAAATGAGACAAGTCTACAGCTTCTATGACAGGTATTAAGTTGCTCTTGGGCAGGGTAATGATGCCACCAATACCCAAATAAAAACCTAAGCTTATGCATCGTTCTGCTTCAACCAAATTTCCTGTAAAACAGTGAATAACCCCTTTAAGAGAGCCATCTTGTTCATTTGTTAAAATATCAATAACCTCCTTAAAGGCATTTCTGCAGTGTATAGAAACCGGTAGTTGGTATTGCTTGGCCCATTTAAGTTGTAGGGTGAAGGCTTCTTTTTGTGCTTCCAATAAGGTAGCATCATGGTAGAGATCTATACCGATTTCACCTATGGCTATAAAAGGATGGCTACTTAACCATTTTTCTACAACATACAACTGAGAGGTAACCTGTTGGGTAATATGGCAGGGATGAATACCGATCATAGGGAAACAAGTAGTAGGGTAACAACTGGCAACTGCTAGCATAGGCTCTACCGTGGTTTCATCTATGTTAGGCATGTAGATCTTGGTTACATAATTGTTGGCTGCTCTGCTTAATACAGTTGGTAAATATTTTTGATAATCAGCTGTATAAATATGGGCATGGGTATCGATCAGTTGAATCATAGGTAATTGTCTTAAAGTATTATACCTGCGCATTTACGATAAATATTTTGTAGACCTATAGAATGTGCATCATATACATCTTGAGTCACATGGGTGCATGTATTTTCTCCTGTTGTATTTACGTCCAATGTGGTAGCCATATCTAAGATATAATTAATTACATCTAATGGATGTGATGGGTCAGGCAGTTGGAATAATGCTTCTACTGCTTTTGGATCATTATTATTATGTATATGATTATATATTTCTCTCGGTGTATTCTGTCGAAGGTAACTCGTATAATCTAATGTAGGAAACTTAGCCCGCAATACTGTCCTGTATAGATATGCCTTATTTCCTTGATTAATAGTAAAATAATCTAGAGGATCTATATCTCCAGGATTTATCTTACAGAAATCAACTGAAGTCTTGCCATAGTTGTTTTTTAGTCTTGGATTTGCTCCATTTTCTAATAATAATCTAATGGCACAAAGATCACGTCTTAAGGTTGCCATATGTAGCGCCGTATTACCATTAAAGTCTTGCAGATTTAAGGCAGCCGAATTTTTTGATAGGTTGATCAATTTTTGTAAACGATCTCTGTATTCACCATCTGGTATACCACGATTCCCTTTAGCAATATACAATATCAGTGGGGTATTCCCTTTGATATCTCGAATGGACAAATCTAGTGTAATAGCCTCTTCTGGTGTGGTGTAGCAATTAATAAGCTCGTCCATACGCTCATATTCAGTGTTAGCAATATACCAATGCAATATTGTTCCAAATTCAGATGCGCTATTAGGAGAAAAGTTGTCAAGAATTTTTTTTACTAGTCGTTTATCGGAACGTGCATAATTGTTAAGAAATAGAACATTAGCAGTACGTAACATATTGCCATGCAAATTTGTATTGTCAATAATTTCCGACATTACCTTACGGCCAAGGTCAAAATGTGCGTCCCATTGATTTTGCGTTACCAGGTCTGGTTGTAACCATATGCAATCGTTTACTATACCGGTTTTTGTTAGGAAAACCCACATTGCACCAGTATGATTCTTAAGCATATTTATTAATTTTTCTATATTCCGAATAGGGTTATAAGAATCTTCGAAAGGCAGACCTTGATTCATACCTCTATTATTTTGTATTATTTCGGTAAGGCTTTTATAGCCTAGACCATACTTATGTAGACTGTTATTTCCTATGTCCGTTTTTATGAGAGACACTCTCATCTTAATATCCTCATCAATCCACTGTTTCAACAAGTCACTTTTATTGGACATCCAATAAAACTCCTTATAATAATGTTGCCACTCTGGTGATTCCTGGGCAACTTCTTGAAAAAGGGCATTAAAATTTGGATCCTCTTGATTTAACTTCAAAACTATTGCCTGGGGTATTGAGGGAAGAATATTAAGATTTTTGGGTTGCTTTTTATAAATTTCCTCTAACGTAGCCAATGACATATGGTGAACAAGAGTAGCACCTAAATAAAGATGTGTAATATGACTGGGCAAAATACTTACGAGAGTGGGTATGTCTATAGTAGAAGACCGCCTAATAGTCACTCTTTTGATGTTGGTACTTAACAGCTTTCTAAAAACAAAATCTTGAATAGGCTCAGTACCAGAAAATGTGATAAAAATATCTGTACACTCATAAGTCTGCGGTTCAGGACAACCTTCTTCAAGGTATTTATCAAGATCAACATGCAAAAGATGATTCTGAATTTGAAAGCAGGTATGAACAGAAGGATCGGCTGGTGTTTTACCAAGCAAGCGCTGTTTAGAGCTAGTTGAAGAACCAGCCCCTTCTCCAGGATAACACCCTTTATAAACCCCAGCTGTCAATAGAAATAAAATAAATATCTTTTTAATCATTAATTATCAGTTAAACACACTTCGTGTGTATGGAAATTAGTTCTTTTATAATAAGGTATGGCTATAAAGCTATAAAATATAGAGGGCGCACATTAAATACCCCCTTAAGATTAAGTTAAGTGAATAAAATATTTAAAGTCAATTGATTTGATAATTTTTATTCAAAAAAGCGGCCTATAATGGCTTATGACTATATAGTACGCCATTTGCAGTCATTACCTAAATACCAAGTAGATTTTGAACCCTATATTAATTTGAGTATATTTGTAGGTAACTAAACTTTTTTACGAACATGGCAAGAATTTGTGATATAACAGGAAAAAAGCCCATTGTGGGAAATAATGTATCCCATGCACACAATAAAACCAAAAGATGGTTTTATCCAAATTTGCAAAAAAAACATTTTTATATTTCCGAAAGAGAAATGTGGGTTCCGCTTAAGGTTTGCACTTCTATATTACGTACAATCAACAAGAAAGGGGTTAGTGTCGTCTTAAAAGAGGCAAAAAAGCAAGGAACCTTATCTCAAAGGTATCATTGGTTGGTATAATATACGTATAATTATAGTATGGCAAAGAAAAAAGAGGGTAGAGTACAAGTGATTCTAGAGTGTGTGGAGCATAGAAATAGTGGCATCAGTGGTGTATCTAGGTACTATACAGAAAAAAATAGGACCAAAACTACGGCGCGTATGGAATTAAAAAAATATAATCCCATATTAAAACGTCATACGGTGCATAAAGAAATTAAATAATAATTTTATACCATGGCAAAGAAAGTAATTGCAAGTCTTACCAAAGGAGATGGTAAGAAATTAACTAAGCTTATACAAGTAAAAAGATCAACCAAAACAGGGGCTTATACCTTTCGTGGTAAGATTGTTCCATCTGAGATGGTTAAGGAGATGTTGTCTTCAAAAGCATAAGGTTAAACCTGACGTTACCATCCTTATTCCCTTTAAGTAATGCTATATGGGTATTTTTGATTTTTTTTCTAAGAAAGAGGCGCGTAAAGAGATTTTAACAGAAGAAATTTCTAAAACACGTCAATCTTTTTGGAGTAGGTTTTCTAAAGTCATTGCAGGTAAATCTACAGTTGATCAGTCGGTATTAGATAAATTAGAAGAGCTGCTGATTAGTTCTGATGTTGGCATGGCTACGACTTTAAAGCTTATAACTGCTATCGAGCATCGTGTAGCCAAGGATAAGTACTTAAATACCACTGAGCTAGATAAGATCTTGCAGGATGAAGTAGAAAAACTACTGCACGTTATTCCTGCCACTGCTGCTCCCTTGCCATCAAATGGCCTTCAGGTGATCCTTGTTGTAGGTGTCAATGGTGTAGGTAAAACTACGACTATTGGAAAGTTAGCTGCACGATTTATACAAGAGGGTAAAAAAGTAGTCTTAGGCGCAGCCGATACCTTTCGTGCCGCAGCGTTAGAACAGCTTACCATTTGGGGAAATCGTGTAGGAGCTGTAGTTATAGGACGTGCTACACACACAGATCCCTCTTCTGTTGCCTACGAAGCTGTACAATATGGAATGCAACATGGTTCAGATGTAGTGATTATAGATACAGCTGGCCGACTACATACAAAGGTACCCCTTGTCAATGAGCTATCTAAAATTAAGCGAACTATACAAAAATGTTATAGTAATGCTCCTAGTGAGGTGCTATTGATATTAGATGGTACCATGGGCCAAAATGCTTTTGTTCAAGCTCAAGCCTTTACGGCGGCGGTAGAGGTAACAGGTATTGTTATTACTAAGTTAGATGGTACCTCCAAAGGGGGAGTCGTATTGGGCATAGCTGACCAATTTGCTATTCCTATTAAATATGTAGGCGTAGGAGAAAAAGTAGAAGACCTTACTTTATTTGATTCCCGACAATTTATTGCTTCCTTATTTCAAAATTGGCAGCCATAGCCAAACGCTATGGTAAAATTATTACAAACACTCTTAGTCGGTCTTCCTATAGAGCAAATCTTAGGTCCAACAGATCGGCCTATAGCCATGATTTGTTCTAATAGCGATCAGGCAACCCAAGATAGTTGTTTTATAGCCTTACCAGGTACTCAGGTAGATGGTCATGGCTACATACCCATGGCTATATCAGCAGGCAGCACAGCCATTGTATGTACAGTGTTGCCAGCAGACCCAACGGATCAGGCAACCTATATCGTGGTTGCCTCGACAGCAAAAGCTTTGGCCATTATGGCTGCTAATTTTTACGATCAACCGAGTAATAAGTTAAAAATAGTAGCTGTAACAGGTACCAATGGTAAAACAACCATTGTACATCTATTGCACCGTATGGCCCTGCAGATGGGCTACAAAGCAGGTATGCTCTCTACGATAGTCAATAAAGTGGTAGACCAAACCTATCCTGCCACCCATACGACCCCAGATGCTATTCAATTACACCATTTGTTTCATCTTATGGTGACAGCGGGTTGTAGCTATTGCTTTATGGAAGCCAGTTCGCATGCCATTGTACAAGAACGTCTCTACGGTGTAACCCTTTTGGGTGTAGTCTTTACCAATATCACACCGGAACATTTAGATTACCACATTGATTTTCGCCATTATATTCAGGCTAAAAAAAAGTTGTTTGATGGTTTATCGGCTCATGCTTTTGCCCTTGTCAATCAGCAGGATAAAAACCATGCCATCATGCTTCAAAATTGTAAGGCTCAACCTTATACCTTTTCCCTACAACATGAAGCAGATTTTAGAGGAAAGATCATCAGCCATACCCTGCAGGGTATGGAGCTGGAAATAGACCATCAGTCGATATGGATCCAACTTATAGGCGCTTTTAATGCGAGCAATAGCCTGGCTGCCTATGGGGTAGCACGGCTATTAGGATTTTCTACCCAGGAAAGTTTGGTGGCACTTTCTGCTATTCCTCTTATTGCAGGTAGGATGCAGGTTATACAACTTAACCAACAGCCCCTGGTAATTATAGATTATGCCCATACGCCAGATGCCATTGAACAAGTTATAACTACCTTACGTAACCTCTTCACTAGCTCAAGGCGCTTGATTACGATTATGGGGTGTGGAGGCAACCGCGACCAACAGAAAAGAGCCCTTATCGGACACATCCTAGCTAAATATAGTGAGGTAGCCATCTTTACCAGTGATAATCCAAGGTATGAAAACCCACAAGCTATCATGGATGAGATGCAAAAAGGAGTATCCCCTACAACCGCTTGTAAGGTCATTCATATCGTAGATAGGGCTATGGCTATTAAAGCCGCTTGCCTACTGGCTAACCCAGATGATCTGCTATTAATAGCAGGAAAAGGACATCAACATTACGAAGAAATTAACGCAACCAAATATGATTTCTGTGAAGAAAAAATAGTTCGAGCCATTTTTGAAAGCAAATGCAAGCTATAGAACCCTTGACCATTCTAGCTATTGAATCTTCTTGTGATGAAACGGCTGCTGCAGTTATGCATAATGGAATGTTAAAAAGTAATGTCATTGTTAGTCAACTTATCCATCAAGGATATGGTGGTGTAGTCCCAGAGCTAGCTTCAAGAGAACATCAAATACACATCACGCCTGTTGTAAGTGCTGCACTAGAGGAGGCACAGGTAAAAAAAGAAGCGTTACATGCTATTGGATTTACCCAAGGGCCAGGCTTATTAGGCCCTTTATTGATAGGTAACTGTTTTGCTAAGTCTTTAGCTTTTGCTTTGAATATTCCATTGATTGGTGTCCACCATATTCAAGCACATGTGTTGGCAAATTTTATTGATGAGCCTAAACCTACCTTTCCTTTTCTTTGCCTAACCGTTAGTGGGGGGCATACGCAGATGGTATGGGTAAAAGATTACTTTGACATGGAGGTGTTGGGGCAAACCCAAGATGATGCAGTAGGTGAAGCTTTTGACAAAATAGCGAAACTTATGGGCCTTAGCTATCCGGGTGGTTGTTTAATAGATCATTATGCCCAAACGGGAAATGCACATGCTTTTTCCTTCCCACCTACCCATATACCAGCTCTTGATTTTTCATTTAGTGGCATAAAAGCTGCTTTTTCTCGCTTTGTTCAGTCTAAGCCCTCCTCATTTGTAGCAGAAAACCTGCCAGATATTTGCGCAAGTATTCAGGCTACCTTAGTAGATATGTTGTGCAGTAAATTAATTAAAGCGGCTAAGACCACTAATATGCACAGGATCGCTTTGGCAGGGGGCGTAGCTGCCAATAGCTATTTACGTAAGCAGTTAGCTGTGCTAGCCAACCAGTATGGTTGGGAGCTTTTTATCCCTGCTATGGCCTATTGTACCGATAATGCAGCCATGGTGGCCATGGCTGCTTATTACAAATATCATAAGGGTGATTTTGCTGATTTATCTATAAGATCCTTCCCGAGGATGGGTTTTTACCCTTGAGCAAGCCCCATCTTCTTTAGTAATTCAGATTGGTCATTGGCTAAACACACAGTAATAATTTTATTCAGATTTTCACTCGATGTATCTATTTTGTCTAAAAGGTAGAGTACATTTTTTTCTGCTCCTGCGTCTATAGCCGCTATGTTATCTGCTTTATACATGGGGTGTAGTTCATTTGCTGCAGAAGAAATTGGACCTAATTACAACTCCTTAAGTTAGTCCATATTACGTATGAATGCAAATGTCTCAATTTTTTTGGTGCGATGGTAAAAAGGTTTATTTCCATCTTCTATGTGACCAAAGCCAGCCTGCTGGATAATTTAAGATATATTTTTCTAATTGTTGGGTATACTTTGTTATGATTGCTTTAATGGTTAATTGAGCAGGATCTGCTGTAAGCAATATAGGGGTTACTTCATATTTTCCTCTTGCTACTTTTTTTGTTTCCATATAGATAACAGGGTAGTTATATTTTTGCACTAATTTTGCTGCAGTGGGGGTAAAGGCCGTGGGTTGATTCAAAAAAATAGTCCAATGACTTTTTTTTTATAAAATGGCGCTTGGTCTATTAATAACGCAATAGCTTGTGGAGAGGCTGTATGGGTTATGATATATCTATATAAAGCAACATAGGGCATACATTTTCTCTTAAAACGGGTGCGCAGGTAGGTGGCTATTTTATCGAGGGGTTTAGCATGTAAAGGTTGATAGCCTGCACATAATGTATAATCGGTTTGTAAGGCAATAGCATGGGCTGTCCATTCCCAATTGCCAAATTTGCTTATAAAATGCTTCTAGCATCGCTAGGTTGTTTATTTTTACTTGTTGCAAAAGCTTTTTTTTGTTTATGGTTAGGGCTTTTAGATGTTCTATCAGTAGATCACATAACTGTTTATAAAATTTTTTTTCTATTTGTTTGCGTGCATGAAGGGTCGCATGGGGGAAGGCATTGGTCAGGTTTTATCTTACGATTTGTTTTCTATAGCCTATTAAATAGTAAATAAGGATAAGCAATAGGTCTGAGAGGATGTATAACAGCCGAAGTGGTAACAAAGAAATTAAAAGGGATAGCAGATGAAGAAAGCCATATTTTTTTAAACTAACCATCTATCAAACTATTTTTTAAAGACTCTTTTAATCCATTTAGGAATAAATAAAGCACCTATA
>JAIETQ010000034.1 GCA_019744995.1 Amoebophilaceae bacterium | reverse complement strand
TCTATGTCGAATGAGTCTGTTAAATTATAATTATCTCTAATGTCTGCACGTGTAATATATTTCCATAACCCAATAGCAATATACCTATCATAAGGCTCTGTAGAACCTACATCCAACATATCTTTTAGGGTTGTTCTTAAATCATTTATTTGTGATGTCTTAAACCGAATAGGGTCTGTGTCGGTTTGCTCAACAAACCCCTTTATCTTTTTCTTAAGCTTAACAATATTGTCTGTCTCACTAGCTACAAGAAACTTATTTTTAAGTTGTGGACACGCCTCAATATGATTGCCTATATATGCAGCGAACTCTTCATCCTTAGAATTTCTAGCCTTAGCAAGCAATTCAGCAAACTTAGGTTTATTTTTAATTTCAAGTGAGTCAAACTTGTTTATAACACCAACAGCTGGTCTCTTGGGAAGCTTGATGCTGAAAATATCATCTTGATGATCCCCAGCAAACAACATAAACAAAAGAGTCTTAAAATCCAGCGACTCTACAGTCAATATACTTTTTCGACCAATTGCGTCTTCTAAACTTCGAACTTTACTAACTCGTTCCTGTACGAGCGAATCGTCTGTTTGTTCGAAACCAAATAGTTTATCAATTTTATTACAATCTCCATCGGCTGGCCTAGATAGGTCTCCTTCTTGAAGACCATATAAGTTATATAACGCTCCTTCTGTATCGCCAGGATCAACAGTTGTTAAATGGGCAGACTGCTCTCCTTCACCTTTATAAGTAACCGTAGGCCAAGATAAAATCTCTGGCATTGTGTAATTTTTTCCTGAATTGCTTCCCAAACTTACCCATTCATCACTTGCTAAAATTTGCGTACCCCTATCAGCCAAATCGCCAGCCTTACGGACTATTTGATCGCTTAGGGAAGCTAGGTTTTCTGAAGAAAAGCCACCCGTTATAAGTGCCAACGATGGTACTTTGGCATCTAGAATGTTCCTAGCAGACAAAGCCCCGTTTTTTGTGGATTCTTCCTTGTGAAATTTACCAATGAATCTTACAAACTGAATAGTTTTAGAAAAAGCAAAAGCTTCATCCTTTTCTTTATAAAACTTGCTTGTCCTGAGTAATGTCCCTGTGTGTTGCGTTCCCCTTAGCTTGTTTTTTTTAAAAGAATCTAAATCAGATTGTAGTTTCGCAACAGCAGCTTGTGAGGCTTCTTTTTCTAATTTATTAACAATGCGAGCTAGATCATCAAATAACTTAGCAGCCTCGAAGATTGCCTTAACAAATGGAATCTTACCACCCTCGTCTTTGAGTCTCTTAGCATCAACTACTTGAACAACCTTATCAAACTCAGTACCTTTATAAGGTTTCATCTTCAAATAACCGAGTAGCTTATTATAAGGCTCTAGGTTACCTTCCCCAAGCTCTAAAATCCAATTTTCTTTAAGACCATCGGAAACAAGATCATTCATATTAAAAGGCTGAACAACGTCACTGGAGGCCAACACCAACCTTATTGCTTGATCCAAAATATTCCGCTGCTCCGGAGTTAAATTTGGATACTTTAGCTCTACTTTCTCTTTCTCAATTACTTGCTCAGAATTTGCATTTGCAGGTGGAGTTGTAGGTGCAATTACATTTGTAAGTTTGTTATCTACTGCCCCCGAGTCAACAGCCCCCTCATTTGCCTGTTTCTTTTCAGTATTCGGCGCCGGCTTCTTAGGCTTACAAGCTGCCGTTGAAAAGACCACACCTGCTAATATGAGACTTGATAAGGATGGAACCCCATCTATAAATTTTTTATAAACCATTTTTAATAAATAATTTTTATTTTAAATAAAACTAGTATTTTAAACTAATTTTAATGAATGTACTTTTACTTTTTTTTGTTGATGACTGAATCATCTAATTTTTATTAACCCTATTTACTGCTGCAATCGACAGTTGGTTAACACCAAACTATACTTTACACAAGCAAATGTACTATATTTTAGCGTAAAGTTCAAATTTTATTGCTTTTTTAGCCTTTCTAATCACGCACTTAGTATTTTATAATGAAACACTCTACTATAATGAAGAGCCTTCTAACTGATCATCTATAGACCGCTATAGCCCACAAGGCTTGAATGGTTCGAAACCAACTATCACAATTATAATAAAAATAAAATTACCGTGCAACTATTTTTAGTTTATCTTAGATGATATTGCCGATCAAGCTAAAGCTTGGGTTCGGGGTTGCCGAACGGGGTAGCATATAATATGGCTTTGTGGTGAGTGGCATCGGGCTTATACTATAGTATATGGAAATTTTAGGAGGGAAACAAATGGGCACAAAGCATCCAGCTAGCTTCGTTTCCTTCGGTACTCAAAATCCTCACATACAAAAAGTATGTGTACATTTATTGTTAGCATTGCTGTAAACGACCTCGCCGGTCAGGCCTTTACTTATACTAGTTTAGGTCGCCTGCCGGCGAGGCTTCCTTCCTTTTTTTTGCGGCCAAAAAAAAGGAAGGAAAAAAACCCTGTCGCTCCAGAACAAAAAGGCGCCGAAATTTGTATCAAAATCCTGAGCCAGCTCAGGTCGCTCCTCCAGAGCTCAATAGCTGGCTCTTTGCGGATTTTTATACAAGTTTTTAGTCTTTTCTTTTGGAGCGGGTTAAGGGCATTGTTTTATATTTTATTAAAAACGCCTTTTCTTTAAGTCGCTGGGTTTATTACCGGGTTGTTTTTGGTTTTTAACTGAATCATCAAATAAAAAATTCCATTACGCGACTGGAGCAAAAAGCGCCTGAAAAAATTTGTAGAAAAAACTGAGCAACGCCAGCTAAGGCCTAGCCGGCAGGCGAACGTAAACAAAAATAAATTTTGAAATATGCAATGCGTTAAAAACTTATGAGTAAAGATATGAGGTATGTTAATTTTATTGTAAATTTACGAAAAAATAGATCATAAGCGATGTAAATTTACGTTATGAAAAACAATAAAAACATTAACCTCCACTCCCATGACTAAATTTATTGTAGAAGGAGGCCGTACACTCTCTGGTACCATCAAACCACAAGGTTCTAAAAACGAAGCACTACAGGTCATCTGTGCCACCCTGTTAACCAATGAACCCGTAGTATTGCATAACATTCCCGATATCGAGGATGTAAAAACCATTATAACTTTATTGAACAGTTTAGGGGTCCAAATTACCCAGCTTGGCAAAGGGAGTTATCAATTTTGTGCCGCTCATCTGGAAAAAGAGGCGTTATGCAACCCTCTTTTTCGGGAACAGTGTATGAAGATTAGGGGGTCTATTATGCTATTCGGTCCACTTTTAACCCGTTTTAAAGCCGTAACTATTCCTAAGCCCGGCGGGGATAGAATTGGTCGCAGGGGTTTAGATGCCCATTTCGAAGGGTTAGAAAAATTAGGGGTTACCTTTGATTATAATGCAGTTGATGGGGTATGGAACGCCACCTACACCACCTTACAAGGGAGCTATATCATTATGCCAGAAGCTTCGGTAACCGGTACCGCTAATGTTATTATGGTTGCCAGTAGAGCCAAAGGAAAAACAATCCTCTACCATGCAGCTTGTGAGCCTCATATACAACAACTTTGTCACATGTTGGTCTGTATGGGGGTCTCCATTACAGGTATTGGTACCAACTTGCTCACCATAGAGGGGGTAGCCGAATTGAGCGGAACGGTCCATCATATCCTGCCAGATATGTTGGAAATAGGCAGTTTTATTGGACTAGCAGCGGTTACCAAATCCGCATTAACCATTACCGATGTACCTATTGAGCTATTTAGGCCTGTTTGGCATGTGTTTACTAAAGTATTAGGGATTACATTAGAAGAAGATGGCAATCTATTACATGTTCCCGCACAGCCTACTTACGCTATAAAAACCAAACCCGATGGTAGCCTTGCTACATTGTATGATGCGATTTGGCCAGGATTTCCGGCGGATTTAATCAGTATAGCTATTATTGTAGCGGTGCATGCTTATGGTCATATTTTAATCCACCAAAAATTGTATGAAAGCCGCCTTTTTTTTGTAGATCGTTTGATTGAAATGGGGGCAAATTTAGTTTTATGTGATCCCCATAGAGTCCATGTAGTGGGCTTAAATGGTAGCTACAGGTTGCGGGGTATTGCTATGATTTCCAGTGATATCCGAGCAGGTATTACCCTATTAATAGCCGCTTTAGCCGCAGAAGGAACCAGCGTCATTGAAAATGTAGGTCAAATTGATAGAGGATATGAAGCTATTGATACCCGGTTAAATAGTTTGGGGGCATCCGTGGTTCGGATTTGATTTTTTCATTAAATAGTGGTACAATTGTAAATGTATTTCAACCTAAAGGGGAATTAGCTCAGTTGGCTAGAGCGTCTCGATGGCATCGATAAGGTCGGGGGTTCGACTCCCCCATTCTCCACTTTGTTACTAGCTCATATTACGCAGATGTCCATATCCTTTTCTTCTTTACATACTTTAGGTTCTTGTTGCAAATATATTATTTCATTACTGATGGTTTCCTGTGTTGCAGTGCAGCAACCAGAGGGAGGGCCTAAAGATGAAACCCCCCTTAAGATCGTACGTTCTTTTCCAAAAGATAGTGCCTTGAATTTTAAACGCAATAAAATCTCTGTTACCTTTAATAAAGATATTAAAGTAGATAATATCTATGCCAAACTGGTAATCACCCCTCAACTGGAAAAATCCAAGAAAAAGCAACCTTATACCTATTCAGTAAGTGGTAAAACCTTAGCGCTTAAATTTAATGCGCCATTAAAAATAGATACTACCTATTCTATACACTTTAGTGAGGCTATAAAAGATCTACATGAAGGGCTTAAAGCGGTGGGTTGCCTATTAACCTTTAGTACAGGGTCTTTTATAGATCCTATGGTAGCCGCAGGAAAGGTTAAAGAGCTATTATCCGATAAGCCTGTAGGAGGGGTAAGTATCTGCCTCTATAATACCGAGCGAGATCCTAAGGAATGGGAGGAAAATGACACACCAGATTATTATACCACGAGTGACAAAGAGGGCAATTTTAAGATACAGCGTATACGATTGGGTAACTATTATATGCGGGCTACTACAGGTAAAGGGTCTAAATTTAAAATTGATTATGAAAAAGATCAATATGGTTTTTTTAAAACACCGCTTAATTTAAGCGATTCTAGAGAAGATATTGTAATTCCTTTGATAACCAATGATGTACGTGATTTAAAGCTTTTGAATACAGTACCAGAAAAAGGACTTTGCAAGGTGGTCTTTAACAAGCCGATAACTACCTATAACCTAGTAGCGTTGCAAACTATAACGGCTGCTAATAAGCTAGAACTGTGTAGCCATATTTTATCAACTGCTCCCAATACCCTAGTCATCTATAACACCCTTGGCCTGTTAGAAGGAGAGCGTTATGAAGCTAAAGTAGCGGTAGAGGATCATTTACATCAGCTATTAGAAGCCCCATTATCTATTCAATTTAAATTTAAGGAAGGAAAAATAGAGCCAGAAAAGCTTACCTATACGCTGGAAAAAAGAGTTATCGACTCTATATCATCCTCCTTTGAGCAGGCTATTCTATTCAGTAAGCCAATTAAACAGTTCAATGAAAAGCTTATTTATTTCGAGGGTAAAGATAAAGAAGCGCAAAAAAAATTCCTCAGCGAAAAAGAATGGGAATGGAATGTAGACCAAACTAAACTTACTCTAAAAAAAACCTTCTCCACAGAAGAGCTAACCCAAATTGCGCAAGAAAAAGAAAAAGAGAAAGAAAAAGAACAAGATACTACTAAAAGTGTAAAACGATTCATTACCTTGTCTATAGGTGAGGGCGCTTTTATTACAGCAGATAAATTATACAATCAAGCAGGTAGCCAAGCCTATTTGCTGAGAAATGAAGAAGAAACTGGTAGTATTGCTGGCACTATAACCACTCATTTTCCTCATTTTATCATTGAATTGCTCAATGATAAGCATAAAATAGTAGATTCGATTAGAGATACAACCAATTACCATTTTGCAATGGTCCCTCCCGGAGATTATCGCATTAGAGTTTTGGTAGTCAATGAAGGAGAAACCGCCTGGTCTCCTGGTAATATCCGTAAAAATATTGAGCCCAATCGGGTTGTATTTTACCCAGATAAAATTACCATAATGGAAAAAATGGATGTGCAAGGCATGGATTTTACCTGTTAAATAAAATTCTTCCGATGATTCATATCTATACAGATGGTTCTGCGCGAGGAAATCCAGGGCCAGGAGGCTATGGGGTGGTGTTAAAGTGTCAAAATTATATGAAAGAGTTGGCTCAAGGGTATAAAAAGACGACCAACAACCGTATGGAGTTATTGGCTGTAATTATAGGCCTAGAAGCCTTAAAAAATCCTCCTCAGCTGGTTACTATTTATTCGGACTCTAAATATATAGTAGATGCGGTTCAAAAAGGATGGCTCAAGAATTGGTTACAGATAGATTTTAAAGGGAAAAAAAATCCTGATTTATGGAAGCGTTTTTGGTTGATCTATCAAAAGCATCGGGTAGATTTTTGTTGGATTAAGGGGCATGCTGGCCATCTAGAAAATGAGCGTTGTGATGAACTTGCGGTAAAGAGTAGTAAGCAGAAGGGGTTGTTAATAGATACTTATTATGAAACTTTAAATGGGCAGAAAGCATCCAGATAGTTTCGTTGCCTCCGGTGCTTAAATCCTCATCATATCTTTACCCATAAGTCATAACTGTAAACCCCCTGGCCGGGGAGGCTTCATACTTTTTTTGACCGCAAAAAAAGTATGCAAAAAAACTCTGTCGCTCCAGAACAAAAAGGCGCCGAAATTTGTATCAAAATCCTGAGCCAGCTGAGGTCGCTCTTGCGGAGCTCAGCTGGCTCTGATCAGATTTTTCTACAAATTTTTTTAGGCGCTTTTTGCTCCAGTCGCGTAGTGGCATTTTTTTAATTATATTACCCCTATGGACCAAGAGACCCATTGCACCCCCAATGACCTACCCACCCTTCCTGGTATTTATAAATTTTATAACCATCAACAAGAGGTTATTTATGTAGGCAAGGCAAAAAATATAAAAAAAAGAGTCGCTGATTATTTTATGCCAGGTAAGGTGCATAACCTTAAGACCGAACGTATGGTAAAACACATCGTTTCTATTTCCTATACCGTTGTAAATTCTGAATATGAAGCTTTGCTCTTAGAAAATAACCTTATTAAAGCACTTCAACCACGCTATAATATCCTACTCAAAGATGGAAAAACCTATCCCTACCTATGTATTACCCATGAACACTTTCCACGCCTAATAATTACCCGAAAAACACCCCCTGCCTTAGGAAAATATTATGGTCCCTTTACCAGTTCCAATACCATAAAACAAACCCTAGAAGTGATCAAAAAACTCTTTACCTTTCGTACCTGTAGCTACAATCTTGCTGAAGCCAACCTAGCTAAGAAAAAATTCCGTGTTTGTTTAGATTATCATATTGGCCATTGCAAAGGACCCTGTGAAGCTTTTCAAAGTGAAGCAAATTATCAACACGAAATAGATCAAATAGAAGCATTGCTTAAAAACAACTTTACGGTAGTCAAGAAAACCTTTAAAGAACAGATGATGGAAGCCGCCCAAAGAGAGGACTATAAAAGCGCACAACGCTTTAAAGAAAAATTAGCTATACTAGATCAGTATCAAGCCAAATCTTTGGTCATCAATCCTACAGTAGGCGATTTAGATGTTATAGCCATTATTTCAGATCCAAACTATCTTTTTGTAGGCTATTTGCATCTTAAACAAGGGGCTATTTCTTTTACCCAACACCGTGTGGTGGCTAAAAAGTTAGAAGAAGAGGCTGAAACATTGATAGATTTAGTAGCTTGTGAACTGCGTGCTTGTAGCCATAGTACAGCCCGAGAAGTATTGATTAATCTGCCCATTACCCTAGATATGGGAAAGTTTGTGCTGACTATGCCTAAAATTGGAGATAAACGAAAATTGGTAGAAATGGCCCTTCAAAATGCTTTTTTGTGTAAAAAAGACTTTTTAGCTAAAAAAGATAACTGGCCGACTATCCCTTTAACACTTGTAAAATTACAACAAGAGCTAAAGCTTAAAGAACCCCCTTATTGGATAGAATGTTTTGATAATTCTAACCTACAAGGGGCTTATCCGGTTTCAGCTATGGTTTGTTTTAAGCAAGGCAAGCCTTCAAAAAAAGACTACCGTTATTATCATATTAAGACCGTAGTAGGAGCCGATGATTGTGCTTCTATCTATGAAGTGGTCAAGCGGCGGTATGGAAATGGAGGGGAGGCGTTGCCCCAGTTGATACTCATAGATGGGGGTAAAGGGCAATTGAATGCGGCCATTCGTGGCTTAAAAGAAGTGGATGTATATGGAAAGGTCGCTGTAATTAGTATAGCCAAACGATTAGAGGAGCTCTATTTTCCTTATGATAGCGATCCATTTTGTCTCGATAAAAGATCTCCTTCGCTTAAATTGCTACAACAGCTTAGAAATGAAGCCCATCGCTTTGCCATTTCCTTTCATCGCAATCAACGCAGCAAAGGAGCATTACAGCATGATTGGGAAACCATCCCTGGTATTGGTCCCAAAACCCTAGAGAAACTACTTTCTCACTTTGGCAGCCCTACGGCCCTGAAAAATGCCTCTTTAGATCAATTAACTGCTTTGATTGGTCCCAAAAAAGCTAAAACCCTTCTTTTATTTATTAACTTTACATAAAATAATACCCTATTCAACTCAAAACAACATCTGTCATCTATGCATAAATTTTTATTAAACAGTTATTACTTCCTATATGGCTTACCCTTCCTTATCCTTGCTCATCAATGCAAGCCAGCGCCATCAACGCCGGATAATAATAACAATAAGCTAGCGAAAATAAGTGATCGGGTTCCATTGGGCGCTCCTGCTGGCATACCGAACTTAGGTAATACCTGTTTTATGAATGCAGGGCTTCAAGTAGTGGCTGCCCTTTATGCGCATAAAATTACAGATACTGCTCCTGCTT
>JAIETQ010000079.1 GCA_019744995.1 Amoebophilaceae bacterium | reverse complement strand
ATTATGAAAAAATCAGACTAACTAAATAAAATTTCTATTATCTATCTAAATCTATTTAAACATTTATAAACATGGCGGACTTAAAAGTTTTAGCAGAACAGCTTGTTAATTTAACCATTAAACAGGCAAACGAGTTATTTGATATTTTGAAAAATGAATATGGAATTGAGCCTGCTCAGGCAGCTTCTGTTGTAATGGCTGAAGGGGCTTCCAATACCGCTCAAAGTGTGGTAGAAAAAACAGAGTTTGATGTGATTTTAAAATCACCAGGCGCTTCTAAATTGGCAGTAGTAAAGTTAGTTAAAGAACTTAGTGGGATAGGTTTAAAAGAAGCAAAAGAGCTCGTAGATGCTGTACCTGCTATGGTGAAAGAAAAGTTATCTAAAGAAGAAGCAGAATCCCTTAAGAAAAAATTAGAAGAGGCTGGTGCTGAAGCTGAATTAAAATAGGTTTTTAACCTTTTAGGAGAGTAAAAAATTTTCTTTTCTTTTCTTTTCTTTTCTTTTCTGCGTGTGTAAAATGGCAAAAATACACTTGTAGTCTTTAGTAGATAAGCAACAATTTAGTAAATTAAAACTTCAGTATGCCCCTTGATAATTCCTTTACAAATTATAGTGATTTGTTAGAAATTCAATTGAAGTCTTTTAGAGATTTTTTTCAATTGGATGTTACTCTAGAAGATAGAATCAATGAAGGTCTCTATAAGGTGTTTATGTCACACTTTCCTATTGAAGATTCTAAACGAAACTATATCCTGGAATTTATCGATTATAGTTTAGAGCTGCCTCAGTATACCCCTCGTGAGTGTGTTGAGCGTGGACTGACTTATGATGTTCCTTTAAAAGCAAAACTACGTTTGTTGCAAAACGATGAACAAACTGGAAAATATGAAGGAATCGAACAAGAAGTTTTTCTAGGTAGCATTCCTTATATGACCACTCAAGGTTCTTTTGTCTTGAGTGGAGTAGAGCGCGTAATCGTTTCTCAGGTCCATAAGTCATCAGGTATTTTCTTTTTTGAAAATAAACACATCAGCGGTTTAAATGTATATTCCGCTAAGGTAGTTCCATTTAAGGGAGTTTGGATTGAGTTTTTGGTTGATGTAAATGGGGTCATGTATGTCTATGTAGATAGGAAGAAAAAAATCCCTGTTACTACCATGCTTCGTGCTATCGGTTATAGTAGTGATAAAGACATTTTAGATATATATGGCTTGGCAGACGAAGTGGAAACAACCACGGCTGTATTAGAAAGTCATATAGGTCGTAAGCTAGCTGCTAGGGTTTTTAAACACTGGGTGGAAAACTTTGTAGATGAAGAGACCGGCGAAGTTTGTTTGGTTGATAAATATGAGGTGGTTGTAGAGCGTAATGAGCTCTTGGATGAGCGTACGATAGAGCTTATAGTTACTTCTGGAGAACGTTCTGTAGTTTTATACAAAACAGATGTCAGTTGTTATGACTATAATGTGCTCTATAATACCCTAACCAAGGATACCGCTAATGATACCAAAGAGGCCATAGCCCATATTTACCGCCAGCTGCGCAATGCGGATGCCCCCGATGAACAAACAGCTACGGAAACCGTAGAAAGTTTGTTTTTTAGTAGTAAGCGCTATAATCTAGGTGAGGTAGGACGTTATAGGATCAATAAGAAGTTAAACTTAGATAGCCCTATAGATACCTGTGTATTGACTAAACAAGATATCACTGGCATCATTAATTATCTGATTAATGTGATCAATGGAAAAGCCGAAGTAGATGATATTGACCATTTAAGCAACCGTAGGGTTCGTTCTGTTGGCGAGCAACTTTTCACTCAATTTGGTGTAGGGTTATCTCGTTTAGCAAGAACAATTCGTGAAAGAATGAATGTTAGAGATAGTGAGTCGCTTAAGCCAGTCGATTTAATCAGTGCGCGTACGCTATCTTCTGTTATCAACTCTTTCTTTGGAGTGAATCCCTTGTCTCAACTTATTGATCAGGTAAATCCTCTGTCAGAGATTACCCATAAGCGCCGTGTTTCTGCTTTAGGTCCTGGTGGGTTATCTAGGGATCGTGCTGGTTTTGAGGTTCGCGATGTGCATTATTCCCACTATGGACGTTTATGTACGATTGAGACTCCAGAAGGTATGAACATTGGTCTTATTTCCTCTCTTTGTATGTATGCCCGTGTTAATAGTATGGGTTTTATTGAAACGCCTTATAGAAAGGTAGAAGATGGCAAGGTAGATCTCAAGGGCCCTGTCTACTATTTAAGTGCGGCAGAAGAAGAGGGTAAGAATTTTGCCCCTGCCAATATACATATAGATCAAACAGGTAAGATCCTTGAAGAGCGTGTAAAAGTACGTAATGCAGATGAATATCCTTTAGTTAAGCCTAATCAAATTTCCTATATAGATATTTCTAGTAGCCAAATTGCCTCAGTTGCTGCTTCCTTAATTCCATTTTTAGAGCATAATGATGCCAGTCGTGCGTTGATGGGGTCTAACATGCAACGTCAGGCTGTTCCTTTAGTTAGACCAGATGTCCCTATTGTTTGTACAGGAATAGAAAAAAGAGTAGCCAAAGAATTTAGAGGATTGCCTACTGCAGAAGGAACCGGTGTGGTCACTTATGTAGATGGTAGGAAGATTGTGATTTATTACGATCGTTCAGAGGCAGAGTCATTGGTTTCATTTGATGACGCTTCAGTGACCTATACATTGGATAAATTTAGAGGTACCAATCGCAATACCTGCATCAATCTTTCTGCTATAGTTTCTAAAGGTGAGCGTGTGGAGAGCGGGCAAGTACTTTGTGAAGGTTATGCTACGAAACAGTCAGAATTGGCACTGGGTAAAAATTTAAAAGTTGCTTTTTTATCTTGGAAGGGCTATACTTTTGAAGATGGTATTGTGATCTCTGAGCGAGTGGTACATAATGATGTATTTACTTCTATTCATATTAAAGAATTTGTTTTAGAAGTTAAGGATACTAAATTTGGGGCTGAAGAACTGACCAATGAAATTCCAAATGTCGGAGAAGAAGCGCTTAATAAGTTAGGTCTTGATGGCGTCGTTAAGATTGGTACAGAAGTTAAGGAGGGGGATATTTTAGTAGGAAAAATAACCCCTAAAGGAGAATTAGATGTAACCCCAGAGTCTAGGCTTTTAAAGGCCATATTTGGTGATAAAGCAGGTGATGTAAAGAATACTTCTTTAAGAGTTCCTCCTGGCGTAAAAGGTACAGTGATTGATACCAAAATCTTTACTGGTCCGGAAAAAAGTAAAGAATGTAAAGCAAAAGCTAAAAAAGAGTTAGAACTCTTGAAAAAAGAACATGCTAGAGTATTATTTAAACTACGTGAAGTAGTCATTACTAAGTTGTCAATAGTTTTAAATGGCATGGTTACCAATGGTATGTATCACCAATTTGGTAGTGAGATCATAGCACCAGGTAAGACATTAACCCCAACGGTTATTACTGAAAAGTTATTTCCTAAAAAAAATATTTATAAAGATGATTCCTTCTATAACGTGCCAGAGGAGGTCAGTCTAATTGGAGATCTTGTATTAAATGATTGGACCAATGATCTGCTTAAGAATCAAATGGTACAGTCTATTATAGAAAATTATAATAAAAAACGCATAGAAGCTATTGTAGGTTTTAAACGTAAAAAATTTACACTAGAAGCAGGTGATCGATTACTAAAGGGGGTAGTTAAGGTAGCAAAAGTTTACATTGCTGAAAAGAGAAAGCTAAAAGTAGGGGATAAAATGTCGGGAAGACATGGTAACAAAGGTATTGTTTGTAAAATTGTTCCTCAAGAGGATATGCCATTTTTGGAAGATGGTACCCCTGTAGATGTGGTATTAAGTCCATTAGGCTTGCCTTCTCGTATGAACTTGGGCCAATTATACGAAACTGTATTAGGCTGGGCAGGTTATGCCTTAGGCAAACGTTATGTGAATCCTATTTTTGAAGGTATGACATTGGATCAAGTTTATGCCGAGCTGAAAAAAGCCAACCTACCCGATGCAGGTAAAACAACACTCTATGATGGGATCACCGGTGTTCCATTTCATCAAAAAGTTACGGTAGGTATGGTCTACCTACTCAAATTAGCCCACTTGGTAGATGACAAAATGCATGCACGTTCAACAGGTCCTTATTCTTTAATTACGCAGCAGCCACTAGGAGGTAAAGCTCAGTTTGGAGGACAAAGAGTAGGTGAGATGGAGGTTTGGGCATTAGAAGCTTATGGCGCTTCCTATACCTTGCAAGAGATGCTGAATACTAAGTCAGATGATGTAGTGGGTAGATCTAAGGCTTATGAGGCGATTGTTAAGGGTGAGAATATTCCTAAGCCTAATTTATCGGAATCATTTAATGTGTTGATTCATGAATTAAGAGGACTCGGGCTTGAAATTACTTTGGTTCAATAAATGATATAGTAATAATGTATGCCATTAAAGCAGTTTTTGCTAATCTACATATTCCATAACCAGTTTAATACATTATGACCTTCTTAAAAGATAAACAAAATAAAACACAGTCAACCAATTTTTGTGGTATTGTTGCTAGTCTATCTTCACCAGAGGTGATTTTATCACGTTCCTGTGGAGAAGTCACTATTCCCGAAACGATTAATTATAGAACACATAAGCCAGAAATCAAAGGCTTGTTTTGTGAACGTATATTTGGTCCTGTAAAAGATTGGGAATGTCATTGTGGAAAATATAAAGGTATTCGATATAAAAGCATCATTTGCGATCGGTGTGGTGTAGAAATTACAGAAAAGAAGAAACGCAGAGAACGAGTTGGGCATATTGAGTTAGTGGTTCCAGTAACCCATATTTGGTATTTTAGGGCACTACCTAGTAAAATTGGTTATCTGCTTAGTATGTCTACGAAAAAAGTAGAGCAAATTATTTACTATGAGCGGTATGTAATTATTCAACCAGGGGTTAAAGAAGTAGATGGTCTTCATGCGATGGATTTATTATCTGAAGATGAATATTTAGATATTTTAAATGAATTACCCCCAGAGAATCAATTATTGAGTAATACAGATCCTAATAAATTTATAGCTAAAATTGGTTCAGAGGCTATTGAATTGATCTTAAAAAGTCTTGATTTAGATAAGCTTTCTGTTGAACTAAGAGCGCAATTACTTACCGATGGATCTCAACAGCGTCGGTTAGAGATCGTAAAAAGATTAAAAATTATAGAAGGATTTAGAGATCCTAATAAAAAAGTAGAAAACCGTCCAGAATGGATGGTCATGCGTATTTTACCCGTTATTCCCCCAGATTTGCGTCCTCTTTTTGCCTTAGGTGGAGGAAAATTTGCTACTTCTGACTTGAATGACCTCTATAGGAGAGTTATTATCAGAAACAATAGGCTCAAACGGTTAATAGATATTAAAGCGCCTCAGATTATTATACGTAATGAAATGCGTATGTTACAAGAAGCCGTAGACTCCCTATTTGACAACTCGCGTAAAGTGAACGCTGTGGCTTCGGAGGGGGTTCGACCTTTAAAGTCGCTCTCTGATATGTTAAAGGGTAAGCAGGGGCGTTTTAGACAAAATTTGCTGGGTAAGCGTGTGGATTATTCTGGTCGATCAGTTATTGTGGTAGGGCCTGAGTTGTTGTTACATGAGTGTGGTTTACCTAAAGAGATGGCGGTTGAGTTGTTCATGCCTTTTATTATTCGTAGGTTGATCGAGCGTGGTGTGGCAGAAACGGTAAAAGCAGCTAAAAAACTTATTGAAGAGAAAAATGCGGTAATTTGGGATGTTTTAGAAAATGTACTCAAAGGTCATCCCGTCTTACTGAATCGTGCGCCAACGTTGCATCGATTAGGTATACAAGCTTTTCAACCTAAATTAATAGAAGGCAAAGCGATACAGCTTCCTCCTTTGGTATGTACCCCTTTCAATGCTGACTTTGACGGTGATCAAATGTCTGTTCATGTGCCGCTGGGTCAAGAGGCTATTGCCGAAGCATCGCTCTTAATGTTGGCTTCTTATAATGTGTTGAATCCTTCCAATGGTGTGCCTATTACGGTTCCTTCTCGGGATATGATTTTGGGGTTACATTATTTGACTAAAGGCAGGCGTAGTACACCAGATTATCCTGTGTTAGGTGAGGGTATGTGTTTTTATGCCGCGCAAGAGGTGTTAATCGCATTAGCCCATGGCAAGCTTTCTAAACATGCCCACATTAAATTACGGATTTCAAAGCCGGATGCAGCAGGGGATATGGTCAGTGCGTTGCTGGAAACTACAGCGGGTAGGGTAGTCTTTAATGAATATCTACCTAGTGCTATGGGATTTATCAATGAAGATTTAAACGTCAGGAAAATACAGACTATTGTAACCGAGCTATATAAAAAATTTGGCACGGTAGCTACCGTAGAATTTTTAGATAATGTTAAAGCGCTTGGTTTTGAAGTAGCCTTTGAGGCTGGGATGACCATTGGGTTGAGTGATGTGAAGATACCAGCACAGAAGCCACAGCTTATAGCGCAAGCAACCGAAGAAGTCGAAGCGATCTGGAATAATTATATGCTGGGTTTGATCACCGACAACGAAAGGTACAATCAAGTGATCGATGTTTGGACAAGAACCAATACCCGTATCACCAATGAGCTTATGGAGCAATTGGAGCAAGACCAAGGTTCCTTTAACTCGGTTTATATGATGATGATCTCTGGTGCAAGGGGGTCTCGTGAGCAAGTACGTCAGTTGGGTGGTATGAAAGGGTTGATTGCCCGACCGCAAAAAAGTACCCAAGGTGCAGTAGGAGAAATTATTGAAAATCCTATTATTTCTAACTTTCAAGAAGGGCTTAATGTGATTGAATATTTTATTGCTACACATGGTGCCAGGAAAGGGTTAGCCGATATGGCATTAAAAACAGCAGATGCAGGGTATTTGACTAGGAGGTTGGTAGATGTCTCCCAAGATTTAATTGTTATTACAGAAGATTGTGGTTCTCTCAAAGGCATTGCCGTTCGTCCTGTAAAAATTGAAAACAAAGTCGTAGAATCTCTTGCAGAACGTGTCTTAGGTCGTGTAGTGGTGGATGATGTTTTTGATCATAAAACAGGCGCGTTGTTGATTCAACGTAATGAAGAAATTAATGAAGAGGCTGCCTTACTGATTGAAGCAGCTGGCTTGGAAGAGGTGTTTATCCGTTCTGTATTGACTTGTGACTTATTTCAAGGGGTTTGTGTCAAGTGTTATGGAAGAAATTTAGCTACGGGTAATACCGTATCTGTGGGGGAAGCTGTAGGGATTATAGCTGCACAGTCTATTGGACAACCTGGTACACAGCTTACCATGAGAACCTTCCATGTTGGAGGTATTGCTTCTAATATTGTGGTTGACTCTAAGGTTAAATCTAAGTATGCCGGTATGGTAAATTTTGAAGATTTGGTGGTTACCAAGTATATCGTTCAAAATGGGGAATCGGTTGAGATTGTCATGAGTCGTTCGTCAGAGCTTCAAATTTTAGATAATTTTACAAAGAAAGTGTTGATGAGCACCCATATACCTTATGGTGCACATCTTAAAGTGAAGCAAGCAGAACAGGTGGTCTATGATCAAGAGTTATACCATTGGGATCCATACAATGTGGTATTGTTAGCTACTCAAGAAGGTATCGTAAGTTTCTTAGATTTTGAAGAAGGGATTACCTACCAAGAGGAGGTTGATGAACAAACGGGGCATAAAGCCAAAGTGATGATTGAATCAAAGGATAAATCTAAACATCCTAGCATTGCCTTGTCTGATGATATAGGGGTATCTATTGCTTCTTATACCCTTCCTGTTAAAGCACAAATTGTAGTGGAGGTAGGTCATAAGGTACAAATAGGAGAGATATTAGCTAAAGTTCCTCGTATTATCAATCAGTCTAGAGATATTACCGGTGGTCTGCCACGTGTAGTAGAATTGTTTGAAGCAAGAAGACCGCCTAATGCAGCTATTATTAGCGAATTGACTGGAGTGGTTACTTATGGAGGTATTAAAAGAGGTAATAGGGAAATTTTTGTTGAATCTAAGGAGGGACTACAGGTTAAATACATGGTTCCACTTTCTAAACATGTCTTGGTGCAAGATAATGATTATGTTAAAGTAGGAAATCTTTTGACAGATGGTTCTATAGCTGCGCTAGATCTTTTAGTTACCCGAGGGCCATTAATGGCTCAGGAGTATATCATGAATGAGCTACAGAGTGTCTACCGTTTACAAGGTGAGAAAATTAATAACAAACATATTGAAATCATCATCAAGCAGATGATGCGTAAAGTAGAAGTGATTGATCCAGGTGATACCAATTTGCTGCATGGTCAAATTATCGATAAGGTTGATTTCTTTGAAGAAAATGATAAAATGAGAGATCAATCGATTATTATCGACGCTGGGGATTCTCTACTATTTACATCTGGTCAATTTGTGGCTACCCATCGGTTGATTAAAGAAAATGAAAAACTTAAGAAACAAGAGGGGGTTCTTGTACAAGCAAGACCGGTAGAATTAGCCATTGCCCAGCCGAAGTTACAAGGTATTACCCAGGCTTCTTTAGCTACAGAAAGTTTCTTGTCGGCAGCTTCTTTCCAAGAAACTTCTAAAGTATTGAGTGAGGCTGCGGTTAGTGCTAAATATGATAAGTTAAAGGGATTAAAAGAAAATATTATTGTGGGCCATTTGATTCCTGCTGGAACGGGTATACGTAAATATGAAAATCTGATTGTAAGTTCTAAGAAAGAGTATGATGCATTGATGCAGGAAAAAGCAGCAAAAAGTCATGGCTGATCAGGAGTATGTTACAACCGTTACCAAAGATCATGGTAACTCTCGTATAGACAAATTTTTGTCAGCTATTTTACCGATTAGTCGCTCTGCGCTAAAAAAAGCGATTGTCAATGGTTCTGTTTTAATCAATAAACTACAAGCGAAATGTAATGATCGGGTGCAAGATCAAGATGAAGTAATCGCTTATTTACCCCTGCCTGTTGAGGATCATCTGCTTATTCCCGAGTCTACGCCGCTACAGGTAGTATATGAGGATGATCAAGTATTGGTCCTTAATAAACCTACTCAGATGGTGGTCCATCCAGATGAAAACCATCGAGTCGTTGGGTCTTGGCAAGCGCGATAAATCCGTGGAGGTAGAATATACGCCACAGATTCAGGGCATGGTAAGAAAAGTAAGT
>JAIETQ010000058.1 GCA_019744995.1 Amoebophilaceae bacterium | reverse complement strand
TTTGCATAAGGTCTATAATTTGTGCTTGGGTAGTCACATCTAAAGCAGTAGTAGGTTCATCCGCAACCAATACCGATGGATTGCAAGACAAGGCAATAGCAATCATGACCCGTTGTCGCATGCCCCCAGAAATTTGATGGGGATATTCTGATATCCGTTGATGGGGGGCAGGTATACCTACTAAGGTTAATAATTCCAAACACTTTTCTCGGCTTTCTTTTTTGGATAAGTTTTGATGAAATTGAATGGTTTCCATAATTTGTTCACCAATAGTCAAAACCGGATTCAAGGAAGTCATAGGTTCTTGAAAGATCATAGCAATACGATTGCCTCGTATACCCTCTATTTCTTTTGAAGAAAGTTGTAACATATTTTTCCCTTCTAAAATGATACCTTTTCCCGTAACATTACCCATAGGCGGATAAATAAGCCGCATGAGCGAAAGGGCCATGGAGGATTTTCCAGAACCAGATTCCCCAACAATACCCAATGTAGTTCCTCTAAAAAGGTCAAAAGAAACATCATTGACCGCAGTGACTATTTGTTTGCCTACGGTAAATTGCGTCATTAAATTTTGAACAGTAAGTACTTTTTCTTTCTTATGCATTTATTCTTCTAATTTTGGATCTAGTGCGTCTCTCAATGCATCTGTTAACATATTAAATGCGAGTAACAGTACAAACATGAATATAGTCGTAAAACAAAATTCCCACCAAACGCCTCTTAATAGCTCTGTCTTGGCATCACTAATCATGATACCCCAGCTAGGTTTATGTTGTACACCAACCCCTAAGTAGGAAAGAATCACCTCGTATTTTATAGAATTTTGAAAAATTAAAGAAAATTGGACAATAATTAATGGCAAAATATTAGGTAATATATGGATAAAAAGCTTGCGACAGGTATTAGCACCAATGGCTGAAGCTGCTTGGATATATTCTCTATTTTTATGTCGCATAACTTCGCCACGAACCAGCCGACACATTTCTGTCCATTCGGCTACAATCAGCGCAATGTACATACTTTTAAGTCCTTTGCCCAACATAAAAGGAATAACCATTAACAGCATCATAGTAGGAATGGCTGCTAAAACCGTATAGCACCAAACGATACAGCCATCCACTATACCCCCAAAATAACCCGCCAAAATACCACAAACTACACCGATTATCGTAGAAAATAAGGCTACGGTAAGCCCTACACTCATGGCTACTTCGGTACCATGTAACACTTTAGCGAGCACACTTCTACCTAAAATATCTGTACCAAAATAGTTGATCCAATTGGGTGCTTCATGTGCCCTGCCTACTTCTGTATACCAACTAGCTGCTAGCCAGCCCATTTTTACACTTATACTTATGAGTATATAACCGATGAATATGGTAAAATAACAAAGGATTAATTTATGTTTAAAATAGGCTATAAAGGTCCTCTGGACTATAGATCGTTTGGATGAGTTCATATCATACAGTTTTTTAGAGTTTTACACGAGGATCAACCAACGTATATAAAATATCGCCAATGATGTTAAACAAAACGCTCAATATGGCAGATACTACCGTAGCGGCTTTGATGGTTGGAAAGTCACAACAATTTATAGCATTGACTACTAGATTGCCTAATCCAGGTATACAGAAAAAATTTTCTATAAGTACCGATCCAAATATTAAGGAAGGAATATCCTTAACAAAATTGGTAATAATAGGAATCATCACGTTTCTAAGCACATGTTTAAACAAAATAGCATCTTCTGGAAGTCCTTTGGCACGTGCGGTACGCACATAGTCTTGGTAGATTTCATCTAACATGATGGTCCTATAGAAGCGGTAACTGTAACAAAAATGTAACATAACCCCAATGATAGTAGGTAAAAGAATATAGGGAATGCAATACGGAAACCCATGTTCATAACCTGTTATTTCAAATAACCCTAACTTATAGGCAAAAAAACCTTGGCTTAATAAAATATAAATCAACGCCGATACACTGGTCATTACAATACAAAAGGTTACTAAAAGCTTATCTAATATGGTTTGTCTATACTTAGTCATCCACAGGGAGGTGGCTATGACTAATGTATTGGCAATGATAAAAGCAGGTAGAGAGACGGTTAAGGAGATCATAGCTCCATCTTTTAAAATGGGTAGAATTTTTTGGTTGCTACTCCAAGAATAACCAAAATCAAAGGTAAAAGCGGATAGGATAATATCCCAATACTGTAGGTACCAAGGTTTATCTAGGCCTAATTGATGGGCAAGCGTAGCTGCCGCTTCTGGGGTTGCATACTTCCCAAGTAAAAGGCGCGCAGGATCTTCCACCATGACATTGAACATAATGAAGACCATAAAGGTAGCGCCTACAATAACTAGAAAAGCATAAAGTAGCCTTTTGAGTAAAAATAAAAAAAAGTTCATAACAAGTTAAAGCTATAAGTTGCATAGCCTTTAACGTATAAGACCTTTTCTTACTTTTTTTAGGCTAAATAACCACGTTATGTAAAAATGAAAGCATGATCTTTTACCTTAAAGGCTAATATGATTGTAGTTGAATAATAGGATTATAAGGTAGACTACTGCATGGACTTAGCATCCGCTACCCTATCTACTGCAATATATTGATCAGAAGTAAAATTAAAAAGCTTATAAATAAAGTTTTTAATTCCCTTGCGATAGATGAATTGAGTAGGTGGATGAACCGCAAAAATAGCTGGAACGGTTTGAGCTACCCTTTCATTGAGCTCCTCATACAACAACCTTCTTTGGTTCAAATCAGGATTAATAGCTGCTTTTGCTAATAGTTTGTTAAACTCCACATCTTCATATTGCAAGCCTAGTAAATTTTTATTGCTAATTACGGCTAACATGTTGTCTGCCTCTGGATAATCAGCAGCCCATGTGAGAAGATGCATCATCGTAGACTGCTTTACCTGGATTTTGTTTAGTAATTCAGGCCAAATATTAGTAACCACTTTTACATTTACACCAATTCTAGCCATACATTTCGCAAAAAAATCGGCTTTGTTTTTATAAGTACTCTCTACGCGTGTGTCCAGGGTAATAACCGGTAATCCTTTCCCTTCTGGATAGCCAGCTTTAGCTAAATAGGCTTTAGCCTGCTCTATATTATAACCGTAAGGGGCCATCATCCTATGGGTATTCGTAGCCATAATAGGAGGCAATATCGACTTGGCTACGGTAGCAGCATAGCTGTAAAATACCTGATTATAGCTATCTCGGTCAAAAGCCATAGACATCGCTTTTCTCAAGAATTCATTCTTACTAAAGAGTTCATTCTTATGGTTAAAACAAAAAACCTCAGTAGCAGCATTTGGTGCTTGATACAGCTGGAGCCCATTGGCTGCATGCTTGGGTAACAACTTGTTTCCTTGAATAATGGTTAATGAAAGTGCAGAACCACTTTCGAGTGGTACAATATCCACTTCTCCTTTTTGGATCTTTAACCAACGAGGCTGTTCTTCGGTAATCACATGGGTAATCAATTTTTCGCATAGCGGTAATTTTTTCCCTGCATAGGCTAACATATGGCTATACTCAGGAGCTGATTCTGTAGGAAAAAAATTATCTCTATACGTAGGATTTTTGATAAACTTGAGCTTCTTAGCCTGTGGATTAAACCCTTTTGGTAAACTAAAAGGGCCTGTTCCAACGGGATGATTCTTAAATTCATTGCCATAATGCATGACCGCCTCTTTGGGCACAGCATAAGTAATCCACATGGTCAATACATATATAAACTGAGGGCATGGAGCCGTAAGGGTAATTTGCAAGGTGTAGTCATCTAATGCTTTTAATCCTTCTACCGCTTGATCATAATCCAGCGATTTTTTCCATTGGTCTAGCCCTTTTATTTTTCCATCAATAAACTCAGCATAAGGGACCATATGGCTAGGATCTACTACTCTTTTGAAGCTAAAAACAAAGTCAGCAGCTTTTAACTCACGACCTTTACCTCCCGGGAAACAGGCATTATCTTGGAAAAACACCCCTTTTTTAATTTTACAAGTATAGACTAATCCATCTGGAGAAACAGTAGGCATACCTTCAGCTAAGTTAGGTATGACTTCTAAGGGTCTTTTTAAGTAGTGATAAGTGTATAAACCTTCATAAATTCTAGAGGTTAGCTGGATAGAGTCTGAATCAGTTAATCTAATGGGATCTGTACCATCAATAGGGTGTTCAATTACATTTTCAATAACAGCACAATGGGCTAACATTTGTGTTTTCCTATGTTTTTTATAAAAAATAGATACTAGAATTAAAATTGCTAGTAAATACAACATACCTCCTTTACTTATTGTTGCCATATATGAATTAAATTTAATGGTGTAAGCCCTGAATAGATGAGTTAATCTACCTGATTTATAAAAAATAGGTAGCAGTAATGTACGAATAAATAGGTGCCTCAGGCAGATAGTTAATACCTCCTTTTACACATTTGCAATATAGGCTTTTGTGGCGTAAAAACCAAATAAGGGGGTATTACTGCGGTTTTTCTACCTGCTCTATGGCAATATATTGATCTGAAGATAAATTAAAAACAGTATAAATAAAGTTTTTAACCTCTTTACGATGTATAAATTGCGTAGGTGCATGTACCGCGAAAATAGCGGGGACTTTTTCAGCCACCATCTGATTGAGTTGTGCGTAAAGCGTACGTCTTTTGTTGAGGTCAGGTTCTGCACATGCTTTTGCCAAGTGTCTATTGAATGCAGCATCCTCATACTGTAAGCCAAATAAATTTTTATTGCTAATGCCTTCCAGCATGTTATTTTCTTCTGGATAATCAGCAGCCCATGTGATGAGATGCATCATCGTAGCCTGCTTAACAAATATTTTATTTTTGAATTCAGGCCAAACATTAGTAATTACTTCTACTTTTATACCAATTTTATCCATGCATTTCGCGAAGAAATCAGCTTTATTTTTATAAGCGGTCTCTATGCGTGTGTCCAGGGTAATCATTGGTAATCCTTTCCCTTCTGGATACCCAGCTTTAGCTAAATAGGCTTTAGCTTGCGCTATATTATAGTCGTAAGGGGCTATTAAATTATGGTTATTTGTAGTCATCATAGGAGGTAACAGGGACTTAGCTAGGTCAGTGGCATCATTGTAAAACATTTGACGATAGGTTGCTCTGTCAAAAGCCATAGACATAGCCTTTCTTAGATAATCATTTTTACCAAATAATTCATGGTTGTGGTTAAAACAAAAAAACTCAGTAGTAGCGCTGGTTGATTGATCTAGCTGCAATCCATTGGCTAGATGTTCTGGTAAAAGGTTGCCCTCTTTAATATGCGCTAAAGCAACCGCAGAACCTTCATCAAGGGGTATGATATCCACCTCTCCTTTTTTAATTTTTAACCAACGGGGTTGTTCTTCGGTAATCACATGGGTGATCAATTGATCTACTAGTGGTAATTTTTTTCCTGCATAAACCAACATATGTTTATACTCAGGGGCTGATGCTGTGGGAAAAAAACAATCTCTAAATGTAGGATTTTTTATAAATGTTAACTGTTTAGCTTGTGGATTAAATCCTTTTGGTAAACTAAAAGGTCCTGTTCCAACAGGATGATTCTTAAATTTATCACCATAATGTAGGACTGCCTCTTGGGGAACAACATAGGTAATCCACATGGTCAATACATATATAAACTGAGGGCATGGAGCCGTAAGGGTAATTTGCAAGGTGTAGTCATCTAATGCTTTTAATCCCTCTACTGCCTGATTATAATCTGGAGACTTTTTCCATTGGTCTAGCCCTTTTATTTTTCCATCTATAAAATCAGCGTAAGGGACAACGTTGCTCGGGTCTACCACTCTTTTGAAGCTGAAAACAAAGTCAGTGGCTTTTAATTCACGTCCTTTACCATCTGGGAAACAGGTATTATCTTGGAAAAACACCCCTTTTTTAATTTTACAGGTATAGACCAATCCATCTGGAGAAATAGTAGGCATACCTTCAGCTAAGTTAGGTATGACTTCTAAGGGTCTTTTTAAGTAGTGATAGGTATATAAACCTTCATAAATCCTAGAAGCTATTTGAGTGGAATAGACATCAGATAATCTAATAGGATCTGTGCCATTGATAGGACATTCACTCACACTTTTAAGGACAATGTTGTGTGTTAACTTTTCATGCTTTGCATAAAAAATAGGTACTAGGCAAGAGATGGCTAGCAACCACAAGAAGTTTCTTGTACGTATTATTTTCATATGGTTCATCAAGTTTAATTGTGTAGGTGGTGAGCTAACCAGATGATAAAGCTCATAAAGTAATAGATAAACAGGTCAGATACTTTTATAATATCGTTTTTTGCTGTATAAAAAACAAATTTCCCCCATTTTATTTCTCAGATAGCCAGCTATTTTAGGCTTTAATAGCCTATAAGGCCCTATAATTGGGCTTTGTTACCTATGTTTTATTGAAAAAACATTAAATTTAGGCTTTAATAATCCTATTTAAAATTTATTTTATTCGTTATTCACTATTCATTTTATGAAAATATTAGATAAGAATTTATTGATCTGTTTTTCTTTAGCCACTCTATGTGGTGCAGGTTCAACTCAATGTGGTGGAAATGGTAAAAAATCCATTGCAACATTACCCTTAAAAAAAAGTTCTTCCACTGTAGACAACGAAGTTTCTCAGGTTGGAAGCTCAAGTGCTGGTACAGCTGCGCCTGCCGTTGATGCTGCGCTACAGGTTGGAGAGGATTCCGAAGGTAATGATCTTGTAGCAAAAAAAGGTGAAGAGCTAGCCCAAAAAAATCAAGAAGTAGCTACTACACTGGATCAAATGAAGCAGCAAACCATGCAGCTGTTGGAGATAATAATTCAGCAGGAGAAAGATGTGAACCGGATAAAGAACCACCTCAAGATAAAGAACCACCTCAAAAAGAAAAGGAACTATTTAGCGAGGTATTGATAGCCGATGTAAAGGACAAATATGATATGCTACATGGTGAGATAATAGCTTGTAAGCAACCTAAGCAGTATTCAAAACTAAAGCAATGGTTGTTCAGTTATAAAAATAAACTGAACCAATCTGATCTTGATGCTGATTCACTTCAGCATTTTTATAAAAACCTAATCTTGATCTCTAACCAATTTCCAGCAGTAATAAAAAAAATATTGGAGGATAAATGTAATAAAGACTTAACCACCATGCAAAAAACATGCGACCAACAAACCAAGCGAGTCTCTAGCTTATTGTTATTGTATTTGAAAAAAGAAGTAAAGTATCTGAAAGCAGCAGTAGCTCAAAAATCAAACGACGTGGATATAAGAGCTCGGTTTGTTACAGCATTCCTTGCAGATTTTCCTAGGGATAGGGACGCAAGGATTCTTTATGAGGATATAAAAGATAAGAATGAGCAACACAAAGAAAAAAACATGGATGGATTGACTCAATTTCTAGCTCAAAAAGAAAATGAGTTAAACGTTGACATAACTCCAGCGCAGCTAGAAAAGATACATAAAGAGTTTCTTTTCATAAGTAATAGAATGCCCGAAATAAAGCTTAAATAACCCCTAAATACAACTTCCATAAACCAGGCTACCTTTACCAAGCACCTAGTTCAATCTAGGTGCTTATACCCCCCTTTTACCCTACGTTTACTTTTATCCATTTGATAGATTACTAATAATACCCTATATTTAGTGATAGGTATGCTTTTTAAGTATATGTGTATGTTATTCAGTATAATATAGTCTATGATTGGTTTAGTCTATAAGCCGCTTTTCTTTATATGATAAAAAATTTAAATAAAATATTGATACTTTGTCTCTCTTTAGGGGCAGCTGTCTGTACCAAAAGTAAAGTACCTAAAATCTATCCCCATCAGGTCACCCCCTTAGAACAATTGTCTACTACAGACACTATAGCCCCGCCTATACCCATTTTAGCCGTAAGTAATGTTTGTCAACCTCAAGACAGTAAACCCCCTTATCCACCTTCTGGAGGAGGATCTTGTAGTGCTCCATCTCAACCACCAGCTGCTTTACCGGATAAAGAACCACTGAAACCCTTGCCGCCAGCACCTAAAGACCCTCCAAAAAATCCAGATCCGGATGATGACCCCAATAAGGGTGGGGGTAAGCCCCCTGTAGCTTCAGCAGCAGTTGAACAAGCTAAAAAACAGTATGAAGGCTTTATCCTGTGTATAGATAAGATTAAAGCCAGGGAACAAGCAGTTGATCTAGCTCAATTACAAGATCAAAAAGCCATAAAAGTAGAAATAGCTGCTATAGAGCCAGCTCTTCTTCAGGCAGTTAAACTAGTTACCGAACTAGCCACGCTTGTTCATGAAGCTACTACACACAATGCACCAGATGTTCAACCGCTAGAAGCTTATTTAAAACTTACGCAGCAAGCGCTGGCTGAATTAAACAATTTTAAGCAAAAATTGGTAGCTAAGAAAAAAGAGTTAAAAGAGAAAAATCGAACAAAATTTTCCAACCTTTTTATTAAGCCTAAGCCAAAAGATGAACCACCAGTTGATACAAACAACAACGCCAATACGCAGTCTAGTGGCATCGTTAAGGGAGTTGATCCCCAAGAAGGAGCAGGTGGAAATACTGTCCATACTAAAGAGTTACCACAAAGCTTACTTAAGCAAGAGAAAAAAAAGGGGTTTAAACACAAACTAGCAAAACTAGGAAAGAAAATGTTGGCTAAGCTAGCGCATAAAAAATCTAAGCCAACTATTTCGTTCCAATATGAGCATGAATTAGACGCTATATTAGAACCTATAGATGAAGTTGATGTTTTCTATAGGCCTAAAGTCGGAATAGCATCACGACCTATCTATGAAGCTGATAGTGTCTGTCATACAACAGCTGCTCTTACCGAACTCGTGGAGCGGATCAGTGAAGTGATCGAAAACTTTAGTCCAGAAGAGCTGGATGAAGAAAGGTTAGCTCATGTAATAGATGAAATAGAAAGGAAGTTCGATCAATTGGAACAGGCCGATTTGGACGATGAAGGTTATAATCAACTGGAAACGCTGGCTCAGAAGTTACAACTTCTAGAAGAAGCATTGGATCTATGAGATGAAGAGGGGGAGGACTTCAATTGATTGTTACCCTATTCAATCCAGTTATCCAGGAACTACGGTGCCCGTTTCTCTATAGGTATCTAAAACTGCGGGTCTGTCCATTTAAGTGTGGAAATTATTTTTTAGGCCCTTAAATTCCATCTTCAAATTTAATTAAAAAGTGAGACATCGCCTCACTCCAATTAACAATAGGCATTGTCCATTTCTTAGTCATATAATTAATAGCTAAATATAAGGTTTTAAATACAGCTGTATCATTAGGA